>NZ_JAAKOV010000003.1:0-259697 GCF_049171595.1 Aeromonas sp. 603607 | reverse complement strand
GCTGGGACGGGTGGGGGAGGTTTTGAGGGACTTGCAGGGGGGAACCTGTTTTTACTGTAACAAGGCGATACACGGGAATGGTGAGGTAGACCATTTCATCCCCTGGCGTCGTTATCCAATCGATTTGGGCCACAACTTCGTACTGGCACACGCCAACTGTAACCGGAGCAAACGGGATTTTCTTGCCGCTCCCGAGCACAGGGATGCCTGGTACGAGCAGAATATCCTGACCCATGGGGCGTACCTCACGGACGAGCTGTCCCCTCTGGTGAGCATCGACGCCGAGCGTTCTACCGCAATCGCCACTTGGGCCTATCAGCAAGCACTCCGTGAGCATGCTCGGTTGTGGCGTGGTATTGACCTGTTTGTGGACGTGACAGCCCCCAGTGTGAATATTCCCCTGCGCTTTCTGTGAGACGTTGAGGCTTTCACGCTAGATAAACTCGATAAAAAAGGGCCACCTCTTGCGAGATGGCCCTTTCCAAACGTTTGGTGGAGCTGGGGGGATTTGAACCCCCGTCCAAAATTACTACATCCTTGGCACTACATGCTTAGTCACTCTTTACATTCGCCAACCCGCTGCGGAGAGACACGCCACGAATTGACTAGCTCGATTGGTTTTAATGCTTCCGCCCCGAGCAGGACTTCCACACGATCCTGTGAAGGATGACCTTCCGATTCCCTAGGACACAGGCAAGCTAGGGTAGAAGGGCTCTATGCAGGTTATTAAGCTGCTAGTGCGTAGTTTTCGTCGTTTGCGACTATTTTTTTGCGGTTTATTAACGAGGCCTACCGCACCTCGGCATGCACCTTGGGTTTCGTGAATCTTGTCGAATCCAGAATCAGCCCCAAGTTGTTAATTGCGATTGTACGCAAAAATGCTGTCATAGCAAGGCGTTGATACCCATTCCCTCTGGCAGCAAGTCTGTTTGCCGATTTATTGTACGCAGCTGAGCCTGAAGAGCCAGCTGCGCCGGGGGAAGGTGAACTGGCGTCCAGATCCTGCCAGTAGCGGGTTAGCCGCGATGCTTGTTCTTCATGATGCGGGCTTTTTCCCGATCCCACTCGCGGGCCTTGGTATCTTCGCGCTTGTCGTGCTCTTTCTTGCCCTTCACCAGGCCGATCTCGACTTTGACCCAGCACTGTTTCCAGTAGAGGGCGAGGGGAACTATGGTGTAGCCCTGACGGGCGATCAGGCTTTCGAGCTTGTCGAGTTCACGACGGCTCAGCAGCAGTTTGCGGGTGCGGGTCGGGTCACATACCACGTGGCTGGAGGCCGCTTGCAGTGGCAGGAAGCTGGAGCCGAACAGATAGGCCTCGCCATCGCGGAAGATGACATAGGCTTCGCTGATGTTGGCCTTGCCCGCCCGCAGGGATTTGACTTCCCACCCTTGCAGGGACAGACCCGCTTCGATCTTCTCTTCGATGAAGTATTCGTGGCGCGCGGTTCTGTTGAGTGCAATGGTGCTGGACCCGGCTTTGTTTTTACTGTTTTTTTTGCTCATGACGGGCGATTTCCGGCAATGACTAGGAGGCTCGTATTATACGTAGGCAGGGGCGGCTGTAAAACGCGCAGCAGGTCAAGTGGTGGCTTTCTGAGCGGTTTGGCTGAGGTTTTACCTCCACAACCCCAAACATGGTGATAAAATCGCGCCGATTGGATGAGGAAAAGCCATGCCCCGAATTACGCGCAGTGCCCTGGTGATGTTCAGTGCAGAACAGATGTTCAAGTTGGTTAACGATGTGGATGCCTATCCGCAGTTTTTGCCCGGCTGTGTCGGCAGCCGTGTCCACGAGGCTGGCGATGACTACATGATGGCGTCGGTCGATGTGGCCAAGGCGGGGATTGCCAAGACCTTTACCACCCGCAATCAGCTGGATGTGAACCGTCAGATCAGGATGGAGCTGGTGGATGGCCCGTTCCGCAAGCTGGCGGGCTGGTGGACCTTTACCCCGCTCGATGTGGATGCCTGCAAGGTGGAGTTTGATCTCGATTTCGAGTTTACCTCCAAGCTTATCGAGGTGGCATTTGGTCAGGTGTTCCGCGATCTGGTGAGCTCCATGGTCTCCGCCTTCTCCAACCGGGCGAAGGAGGTCTACGGTGTCTGACCAGCTCAATATCGAGGTTGTCTATGCCTTGCCGCAGCAGCAGACGGTGATTGCGCTGCGGGTTGCGCCCGAGACCTGCGTGCTGGCGGCCATCGAGCAGTCCGGCATCGTGCAAAAACACCCCGAGATCGATCTGGCGGTCAACAAGTTCGGCATCTACAGCCGCCCGGTGAAAGGGAGCGAGCCGCTGCACGACGGCGATCGTATCGAGATCTACCGCCCGCTCATCGCCGATCCCCGCGAGATGCGCAAAAAGCGGGCCGAGAAGGCCAAAGAGGAGGGGAGAGCCGATAGCGTGACCGGTGGTCGCCCCGATGTGCATCGCAAGCTCCGCGAGTAGCTCTCAGGTTTTTCTTGCAGAAAAAAGGCGCCGAGGCGCCTTTTTTTGATCCCGTTAGCCGGTGAGCTTGCCGAGGGGATATCAAGAGAGGGCTGCTTCTGCCACACCCAGTCGGGCACGGGCCCAAGCGGCCAGTAGCTCTACCCCGCTTTGCATCACCCGCTCATCGAAATCGAATTCGTTGTGATGGTGTGGTGCCGCCAGATCGGCCCCCAGAATGAGGTAAGCCGCTTCGCCCCCCTGTTTTTGCACCCGCTCCATCAGAAAACCGGCATCTTCGCTGGCGCCAAAGCGGCGAGTCTGGATAGTGGCGAGCCCCTGCTTGCGGGCCAGCGCCGCCAGCTCGGCTTGCAGCGCCGGGCTGTTGTCGAGGGCAATGGCCTCACCCTGCTTGATGATGCGGTAGGTGACGCCGTGGGCGAGGGCGGTACCTTCGACGATGCGCTGTACCTGACTGAACATGTAGTCGTTGAGCGTGCTGTCGGCGCCGCGGGTTTCACCGCGCAGCTCGGCATGATCGGGAATGACGTTGCGGCCGCTGCCAGCGTGAAGCTGGCCGACGTTGATGCGGGTCATGCCGTCGCGGTGGCGGGGGATGCCTAGCATGGCGGTGGTGGCCATGCAGGCGGCTGCCAGCGCATTGCTGCCGGCATTGGGCTCGAGCCCTGCATGGGCGGCGGTGCCCATAAAGTGGACGTCGAACTTGGTGGAGCAGAGAAACTCGGTGGGATTGATCACCAGCTCGCCGCTGCCAGCGTGAATACCGATATGGAGCGAGAGCAGGGCATCTACGTCATCGAGTGCGCCACCGGCAGCCAGCGCCTTGCCACCGCGGCACCCCTCTTCGGCGGGCTGGAAGAAGAGCTTGATGCGGCCGCAAAGCTGCTCCTTCATCGCCATCAGCTGACTGGCCAGCCCCATGCCGATGGCGGTGTGGCCATCGTGAGCGCAGGCGTGCATCCACCCCTTGTTGTGGGAGGCAAAACCCTCCTGCTGCGGCAGGTGCTGCTCGGCGGCAGACTCCTCCACCTCGACCGCGTCGATATCGAAGCGAAAGGCCAGGGTCGGGCCGGGACGGCCGGTATCCAGCTCTCCCATCAGACCGGTGACATCGCCGATCCGCTCCAGCCAGTCGGGATGGGCCCCCTGACGGCGGGCGCGGGCTTTCTCGGCGGCCACATCCACATCGCGCCCCATCATCAGATTGCTGGCCAGCAGTTTGTCGCCGAGCACGATGCGATAACCGAGCTCGCTCAGGTGGTGGGCAATCAGGCTGGTGGTGCGAAACTCTTTCCAGGCGGCTTCCGGCAGGCGGTGCAGGTCGCGGCGCCACAGGATCAGGTGCTCAAGGGTCATCTTGGCTTCCTTGGTGATTCGATTTGTCGGCTATTGTGCCTTTTTTCCCGGCTGACCACACGGGGCCAGCAGCTGGTCGGGGGAGCTGTGAACGCGGGCAATGGCATTGGAGGCCATTGATAGGGGTGAGAGAAGATAAAAAAACGCCTCCACAAGGGAGGCGTGTCGATAGCTGGTTATCAGGCCGCGTGATGGTAAGCGGAGGCTTCAAACAGCTTCTTGTTGGCCACCAGATCGATGGGGTCAAAATCATCGACGTTGATGGTGCGCAGGCGACTTACCTCGGCGCGGCGCAGCAGCTCGGCTTCGCTCTGGGTCAGTACGCCAGCGGCCAGGCCAATGTCGGCCACCTTGTCCAGCGCCAGGAAGGGGCGCTTGATGCCATCAGCCTTGCAGACTTTCTCGAACAGCGGCTCGGCGGACAGTACGTCATCGAGCGCCTGCTCCAGCAGACCGAAGGGGTTGCCCTCTTCGCGAGTCAGGTATTGCCCCTTGGCCAGGCGGCTGCGGGTTTCGCTCGGGGTTTGCAGCAGGCGGGCCACTTGCTGGTCCAGCTTGTCGCACGGACGGTTCAGGTCACGGCCAAGCGGCAGCACCACGGCGCGAAGGGCCAGACCAATCCAGCGGTTCGGGAAGTTGCGAAGCAGCTCGTCGATCGCCTCTTGTGCCTTGAACATGGCATCTTGCAGTGCCCAGTGCAGCAGCGGCAGATCGGCCTGCTGGCGTCCCTCATCCTGATAGCGCTTGAGGGCACTGGAGGCCAGATAAAGCTGGCTCAGCACGTCGCCAAGACGGGCGGAGACCCGCTCCTTGCGCTTGAGCTCGCCACCCAGGGTGCCCATCGCCATGTCTGACAGGAACGCCAGGTTGGCCGAAAGGCGGGAGAGCTGCTGGTAGTAGCCCTTGGTCTGATCCTTGTACGGTGAAGCGGCAAAGCGGGCGCCGGTGATACCGAGCCAGAAGCTGCGCACCAGGTTGCTGATGGCAAAGCCGACGTGGCTGAATACTGCCTTGTCGAAATCTTTCAGCGCCTGCTCTTTATCCGGGTGGCTGGCAGCCAGCATCTCCGGCAGTACATACGGGTGGCAGCGGATAGCGCCCTGACCATAGATGATCATGCTGCGTGTCAGGATGTTGGCCCCTTCTACCGTAACGGCGATGGGCGCACCCTGATAGCCACGGGCCAGATAGTTGTTGGGGCCCATGCAGATGGCTTTGCCGCCGTGGATGTCCATGGCATCGATGATGCACTTCTGGGCACGGTCGGTGAGGTGGTATTTGACGATGGCGGAGATGACCGAGGGCTTCTCGCCAAGGTCGATGCCGGTCACGGTCAGGTTGGCTGCGGCGCCCATGATGTAGGCATTGCCACCGATGCGGGCCAGCGGCTCTTCAATCCCTTCCATCTTGCCGATGGGCAGCTTGAACTGGCGACGGATGCGGCTGTAGGCACCGCTTGCCAGGGCCAGCATCTTGACGCCGCCGGTGCTGTTGGAGGGCAAGGTGATGCCGCGACCGACCGACAGACACTCGACCAGCATGCGCCAGCCCTGACCGGCCATGGCCGGGCCACCGATGATGAAATCGAGCGGGACGAACACATCCTTGCCCTGGGTCGGGCCGTTCTGGAACGGCACGTTGAGCGGGAAGTGGCGACGGCCAATGCCGACCCCCTTGATGTGTGTCGGGATCAGCGCACAGGTGATGCCGAGCTCTTCCTCTTCACCCAGCAGGTGCTCGGGGTCACGCAGTTTGAAGGCCAGACCCAGTACGGTAGCAATAGGGGCGAGCGTGATGTAGCGCTTGTTCCAGGTGAGACGCATACCGAGCACCTCTTTGCCTTCCCACTCGCCCTTGCAGACGATACCGAAGTCGGGGATGGAACCGGCGTCCGAACCTGCCTCCGGGCTGGTCAGGGCGAAGCAGGGGATCTCTTTGCCTACCGCCAGGCGGGGCAGGTAGTAATCTTTCTGCTCGTCAGTGCCATAGTGTTGCAGCAGTTCGCCCGGGCCCAGCGAGTTGGGTACGCCGACGGTGGAGGCGAGCACGGCGCTGGCGCCGCACAGCTTTTGCAGGACACAGGACTGGGCGTAGGCAGAGAACTCCAGACCGCCATATTTCTTCTTGATGATCATGGCGAAGAACTTGTTGTCCTTCAGGTATTGCCACACCTCGGGGGAGAGATCCGCGCGCTCGTGGGTCACTTCCCAGTCGCTCACCATGCGGCACACTTCCTCGACCGGGCCATCCATAAAGGCCTGCTCTTCGGCAGAGAGGGTGCTGACCGGAATGGCGTGCAGCTTTTTCCAGTCCGGGTTGCCCGCGAACAGATCGGCTTCCCACCAGGTGGTGCCCGCTTCAATCGCCTCTTTCTCGGTGCGGGACATCTCCGGCATGATCGATTTGTAGATCTTGAACAGCGGCTTGGTTATTTGATTGCGGCGAAATTCCACCAGATTGAGCGGGATGGCGATCACCGCGAACAGCGCCCATACCAGCAAGGGCACATGACCATAGATGGCGCCAAGCACCAGGGCGGCGCCGGTGACCAGGGTGGAGATGAACAGGGATGCCCGGCGATAGGCCAGGGCTCCGATAACCAGGATCACCCCGAGCAGAGTGAGGGTCGTCGTCATTGCTTGCTCCTTGCGTGTATAAATGTGCCAACTTGGTGTAACTCATCCAGAGGTCTGACCTGTTGGATATGGCCCCTGTTGTAATTCATACGCACAAAGTTATCAAGCTGTTTACATCTTCATTACCTTCTCTCTGTGATCCCCATAACGCTCACGCGCCGCCAGCGCTGTGGCTCGCAGGGGGGCGACTGTGCGATTCGCTTGTGCGAGAATAGCCGCGATCTACAAGCACACTAAAAACAGTGGAAGAGACATCATGTACCAAGAATTGATCCGCAATGAACTGACCGAAGCTGCCAGCGTGCTGCAGGCCTTCCTGGCTGATGAGCAGAACCTGAAAAACATCGAAGCGGCCGCCAAACTGCTGGCTGACTCTTTCAAGGAAGAGGGCAAGGTGCTCTCTTGTGGCAACGGTGGTTCCCACTGTGACGCCATGCACTTTGCCGAAGAGCTGACCGGTCGCTATCGCGAGAACCGCCCGGGTTACGCCGGTATCGCCATCTCCGATCCGAGCCACCTCTCCTGCGTCTCCAACGACTTTGGCTATGACTATGTCTTCTCCCGTTACGTAGAAGCGGTCGGCCGCCGTGGCGACGTGCTGCTTGGTATCTCCACCAGCGGCAACTCCGGCAATATCCTGAAAGCCATCGAGGCTGCTCGCGCCAAGGGGATGAAAGTGATCGCCCTGACCGGCAAGGATGGCGGCAAGATGGCAGGTCTGGCGGATGTCGAGATCCGGGTTCCGCACTTTGGCTATGCCGACCGTATTCAGGAAGTGCACATCAAGGTGATCCACATCCTGATCCAGCTGGTCGAAAAAGAGATGGCCAAGTAATCAGGCTGTCACTACCAGACAAGGGCAACGCCGGTAGCATGGTTCGCCATCGGCCGGTTGTTGCCAGTCACAGGGGAAGAGATTGCGCCTTCCCCTGCTGTCTGTCGAACCAGCGTGCTGGTCGAACATGACACAAGCCAAATCATGAAAGGAGTCTGCCGGATATGTGCGAACTGCTCGGCATGAGTGCCAATGTGCCGACCGATATCTGCTTCAGCTTTACCGGGTTGATGCTGCGCGGCGGCAAGACCGGGCCCCACAAGGATGGCTGGGGGATCACCTTTTACGAAGGGAAGGGCTTTCGCACCTTCAAGGATCCCGAGCCCAGCGCCCAATCTCCCATCGCCAGACTGGTACAGGCGCTGCCCATCAAGAGCTGCGCTGTGGTCAGCCACATTCGGCAGGCCAATCGTGGCTGCGTGTCACTGGAAAATACCCACCCCTTTACCCGTGAGCTGTGGGGCCGTTACTGGACCTTCGCCCACAACGGTCAGCTGACCGGTTACAAGAAGCTGCCAACCGGTCGCCACCGTCCGGTAGGGGATACCGACAGCGAACACGCCTTCTGCTGGCTGCTCGACCGGTTGGAGCAGAAGTACCCCAAGCGTCCTGCAAACTTTCCCGCCATGTTTCGCTATATGGCCACCTTGTGTGATGAGCTCAGAGCATTCGGGGTGTTCAACATGCTGCTCTCGGACGGGGAGTATGTGATGAGCTACTGCAGCAACAACCTGCACTGGCTGACTCGCTGCGCGCCATTTGGCGAGGCGAGTTTGCTGGATGAGGAGGTGGTGATCGATTTCCAGAGCGAGACCACACCCAACGATGTGGTGACGCTGGTCACGACGCGGCCGCTGACCGGCAATGAGAACTGGATCAAGATGGCCCCCGGCGAATTCAATCTGTTCCGGCTTGGGGAGCGGGTGGCGACCAATCGGGTTGCGCTTGGGCAAGATAAAAAAATACCAGGGTAGATACCTACCCTGGTTCTTCGCAGCAGCCATAAAAGGCAAAAGGGATGAGAGGTGTTGCTGAGCATCATCACTCTGACGGCATTGAGTGTTGATCAATTGTTAATTTGTGGCAATCAAGTTGTTGTCTTGACGGGCGCTTGAGCATCGCTATTTCGATACTGATCACATTTTTTGCCACTTTATTCCCTGAGCCATCCAATCGGGTGCTTCATCACTGCCTGGTCGTGAGCCACGACATCGAAAACTATCTATAGTATGGTCTGTTTGAATACCGTTCTGGAGGAGCCTCGCATGGAGTGGGTGGATCGCAAGGTGTTGCAGCAGCTGGCAGAGGATATCGGTCCGGATATGCTGCCCGTGGTCATCGCAGTCTTTATTGAAGAGGTGGGCGAGCAGCTGAGTCAGCTCAGACCCCTCTATGAACAGGGAGAGTGGGAGGCGCTGGCTCGGGTGGCGCACAGCATGAAATCATCCTGTGGCAGCTATGGCGCCATGCCGAGTTATCAGCAGGTGATGGCACTTGAGATGGCCAGCAAGCAGGCCGATGTGGCCGAGGCAGAGCGCCAGTTGCAACTGCTGGAGGCCTCCTTGCCCCAAGTGCTCGCGTTTCTTGCCGATTATCAGTAACGGCGCCATGCAGGGGTGCCGGGGCGCAGTGACCGTTGCCTAACGCTGGTTGAGCAGTTGCTGGATGATCCGGTCCAGCGCCAGTTTAAGCTTCAATCGATCGTGCCGATGGGGCAGCTCAAGCTCGCCCAGCTCGGCTTCGATCACACGCCCTTGCCAGCCCCCCGCATCACCTGCGCCCTGTGGGGCCAGGATGGCATCCAGCCGACCCTGACCGACCCGGGATTCCAGCCAGCGACACTGACTCATCAGATCCAGCTGGCTGGCAGGGCCGTTTTCCGCCACCAGATTACAGACGAAAACCAGCATGGCGCTGCTCTCGTTGATGGCCTGGGCGATCTCGGCCAGCAGCAATGGCGGCATGATGGAGGTGAGGAAACTGCCCGGCCCCAGAATGATCATGTCCGCCTGCTGCAATGCCAGCACCGCTTCGCGGGTCGCTTGCACCTCCGGCATCAGGCCGAGGGAGAGGGGTGGTGTTGCCAGTTGATCGATGGATACCTCTCCCAGGATCTGGGTGCCACACTCCATATGGGCGCAGAGATCGGTGGGAAATTCAGACATGGGTAGCAATTGTGACTCTATTTTGAGCATGTCACTGATCAGCTTGATAGCATCAAGAGGACGGACACAGAGATTATCGAGCGCCAGCAGCATCAGGTTGCCAAGGTTGTGGCCCGCCAGCTCGCCTTTGCCGGCAAAGCGGTATTCGAACAACAGGCTGCCGATGCTGGGATCGGTGACCAGCTGGTTCAGGCAGTTGCGCAGATCGCCCCAGGCGATGCACTCCTGACTCTTGCGCAGGCGTCCGGTCGAGCCGCCATCATCTGTGGTGGTGACGATGCCGGTGAGCCGTTGACCGAGAAACGAGAGGGACGAAAGCACTCGTCCCATACCATGGCCACCACCGATGGCAACGACCCGATCGAAGTCATTGATGTTTTTTTGCCACATATGGGCGTCCTGTCATTGGTCTCAGTTGACCGCTATGTTAGCAAGCGAAGCGAGATAATTGTTTGATAAAGGTATGATTTTTGCTTGAGGCTGCCATTCGATAAAAGAAGGAGATGGTGTTGAAATTTCTGACCGTTCACTCCCTCGCCCAGAATTCATCGCTGGCGGCCCAAGATATCTGCGCGCAGCTGCGCCACCATGCCGATCAGGCCCCCTCCCTGCTGTTGCTCTATTTTACCCAAGCCTATGAGGGGGCGATACTGCGCGACGCGCTCAAATGCCAGTTCCCGACGACCCGCCTGCTTGGGTGCAGCTCTTGCGGTGGTGTCATGACCGAGATGGGGCACCACGCCCGAGACGGATATGGGCTGGCGGTTGCTGCTCTGTACGATGAGAAAGGGGCATTCGGGGTAGCCGGTGCCAGCGGTGACGGGGTGGATGTGCGGCAGTTGCTGCGCCGAGCCATGAGCGACTGTGGTCGACCGGGCGAGCTGCCCCAGCTGATCCTGTTTCATGCCAGTCCCGGCAAGGAGGAGGGGCTGCTGGCCGGAATCGAGGCAGAACTCGGTGCCTCGGTGCCGGTGGTCGGTGGATCCGCGGCTGATAGCAGCGTCAGCGGTGACTGGCAGCTCTGCTGGGATGAGGCGGTGGCTCAGGATGGCATCGGTCTGGCGGTGCTCTATCCCGATTGCCAGCTCGCTTTTCAGTTTCACTCCGGTTATGTGCCTGCCGAATTCAGTGGTGAGATCACCGCCTGCAACGGGCGGGAGGTACTCACCATCGATCACCAGCCTGCTGCCGAGGTCTATGCCCGCTGGTGCGGTCGCGAGCAGCCCTGGCCGGTGGGGGCGATTTTGCGGGAGACCACGCTCACCCCGCTGGCCCGTCAGGTGGGAGCGCTGGATGGCATTCCTTACTACAAACTCTCCCACCCCGAAGCTGTGACCGAACAGGGCGGGCTGCGGCTCTTTACCGATGTGGTGCAAGGGGAGCGTCTGCTGTTGATGTACAGCAGTCAGGAAGGGTTGTTGCAGCGCAGCCTCAATGCCATGCGTATCGAGCCAGGGTATGGGGTCGACGTGGAATTGCAGCCTATCGGCGCTCTCATCATCTTTTGTGCTGGTTGTCGTTTGGCGCTAGGTGATATGTTGTGCCAATTTGTCGAGCAGAGCCAGGCTCGCCTCGGCAAGATCCCTTTTATCACCCCCTTTACCTTCGGCGAGCAGGGGCGGCTGCCCAATGGCGAGCTGGCCCACGGCAACCTGATGGTATCGAGTGTGATCTTTCTGACCGCTTGAGCAGAGCAGGATACAAGATGATTGGCAACAGTGAATTGGAAGCCCTTGGCGACAAACTGCAGGCGACCCTGGTCGATCTTATGCGCTGTCGTGAGCGCGAGGCCAAGTATCGTCATGAATCCCATACCCTGCTGAAAGGGGTGGCTACACTGGCTGATGCCAAAACGCTGGAGCAGGTGCTGGAGAGCCTCATTCAAGTGCTCAAGCCCTTTATCGGCTTTGAGCATGCGGATGTGGTGGCCTGGAGTGGGGAACAGGGCATCACCCACCTCAGTACCGAGCCGGAACAGTGCGGTCGCAGCTGGTTGATGACCCCGGCCTTTGCTCGTGCCATTGCCGGAGAGACGTTGGTGATCTATGACCCGTTCCAGTTGCCTGAGCTGGCACCGCTGGCGAGCGAGCCGGGCTGGGCCAGCCTGATGCTGACCGGGCTGCAGGCCCCCGGCTTTACCGCCGTTATCCTCTGTCGGCACTCGCTGGCCGGCTCCTTCGATCTGACCAGCAAGGCGGCCATGCAGCGCTGCCGTCCGTTGATTTCACAAGCGCTGGTCAACATTGCCTATCGGGCCCGCTTGCAGGAGCAGGTCGATTTAAAAACTCAGGCCCTGCAGGCCAGTGAACGCCGTTTTCGCAGTTTTGCCGCCATGGCCTCCGACTGGTTCTGGGAGACCGATGCCGAACACCGGCTCAGCTATGCTTCCGAGCCCGGTTACCTTGACGAGATGACCCCGCTGGCAACCCGGCCGACCCTCTATGACTATGTCTGCAACAAGCAGAGTACCGAGTCACAGGCATATCTCGACCTATTGGAGCAGCGTAAACCGGTTCGGGCTGTACGCATGCAGGTTGCGATGCTCGACGGCCCCCGCTGGATGGAGGTGAGTGCCGAACCCTGTTTTGATCATGGGGGGGCTTTTACGGGATATCGCGGTACCGCACGCGATATCAGCCACCAGATCCATCGTGAAGAGGAGCTGGCGCGGGCACGGGACGATGCGGAGGCGGCCAACCGTGCCAAATCCCAGTTTCTTGCCATGATGACCCACGAGATCCGCTCCCCCATGAATGCGGTGCTGGGGATGCTCGACCTGGTGCTACACGCCGAGCTGGCACCCGAGCAGAAGCAGTTGCTACGTCATGCCACCCACTCTGCCAGATTGCTGCAGACCATCATCGACGATGTGCTCGATTTCTCTAAAATCGAGTCCCAGACCCTGGTGTTCCATTGCGAGACCTTGCAACCGATCCAGTTGTGTCAATCCGTGATCGAACCGTTGCAGAACCGTGCCGACGGCAAGGGCATAACACTGAGCTATCGGGTAGATGAAGCTGTCCCTGCCGAGCTGCAGGGAGATCCGGTGCGTCTTACCCAGGTGATGGGCAATCTGCTGGACAACGCCCTCAAATTTACCGAACAGGGAGAGGTCACTCTCCATCTGGGTTGGCAGGATGAGAAGCTGCTGATCTCGGTCTCCGACACCGGGATCGGGATCGCTGATGCGGATCAGGCGCTGCTGTTTGAACCCTTCTCCCAGGTCGACAACTCGGCCACCCGGCGTTTTTCCGGTACCGGCCTCGGTCTTGCCATCAGCAAGCGTCTGGTGACGCTTATGGGGGGAGAGATCCACCTGAAGAGCGAGCCGGGCAAGGGAAGCTGTTTCTGGTTCGAACTGCCCGGCATGGCGCTACCCTGCCATAGCCAGCCGCAGCGGGAGGAGGGGGCTTCGGCACTGTTGCCACTGGATGTGCTGGTGGTGGAGGACAGCCCGGTGAATCAGCTGGTGGTGTCGCTGATGCTGCAAAAACTGGTGGGCAAGGTTCGGCTGGCTGCCAATGGTCTGGAAGCGCTGGCGCAGGTGGATGAGCAGCTCCCGGATCTGATCCTGATGGATATGCGGATGCCCCTGATGGACGGACTGGAAGCGACCCGACGCTTGCGTGAGTTGGGATGCACCATGCCTATCGTCGCCCTGACGGCCAATGCGATGGCGGAGGACAAGGCGTGCTGTCTGGCGCAGGGGATGGATGACTTTCTCGCCAAGCCTATCACCTTGTCACGGTTGAGAGAGTGTTTGCAGCGTCACTTTGGTCAGCGGTTGCCGACGCGCGGATAAAAAAAATGGTCAACTTTGTGGGTTGACCAGTTCTTCAGCAAATACTGAAGAGAGCACGGGATAAATCGGGTTGTATCAATCTACATGAAAAATCTGTGCCAACTTTTTCAGGACTCTTTTGTGTTCAATTTTGGCCGTTTAGCGCAGCGGCTCTCTCTTGTTATGGCGTTTTGCGTTCCTACTTGCTCGCAAAATGCGAATTTCACATTTTCATTGTTGGAATAATTGCATTTTGCAACGCTGTTTTTGTCATTGTGAAATCAGGCGATGCAGAAATTTACGGGCCGCTTCGCTGTTTTGTTTGGCAATCAGCATCTGCTTTTCATAAATCGGCATCGGCAATATCTCGAGCCAGCGCTGGCAGAGCCAGGCGGCATCTTCAAAGCGCTTGTCCGGATAGAGCTCATCAAGCTCCGGATACTGCTCGAACACTTCCCGCAGGCGATTGACCAGCAGCTTGTCGTTGAAATCTGAGTGGGTGCTCGGCCAGTTGGGCAGCATCTCCACCTTGGCCCGGCGCAGGCCCATCTCGTCTGTTTCCATCTCGTGGATGCAGAAGCGCTCCAGTCCCAGCACCGTCACTCCCAGCAGGCCATCATTAAGGCTGTAGAAGTCAGTCACCTTGACCCGGGTGCCCACCGGCAGAATGCGGCCGGATTGTCCCGAGGTGGTCGACTCTTCCATCACGATGCCAAAGCCCTGATCGTTGATGAATGACTCCTTGAGCATCTGCAGGTGGCGTGGCTCGAACAGACGCAGAGGAAGCTTGCCGCCCGGCAGTATGTGGGAAGGCAAGGGGAACAGTGCCAAAGGTTGTAGTTTCATGTTCCATCCTCCATTGAGTAGTTGCTGAATATGACAATGCAGCGACTGTGCCAGAGAATGAAAAAAGCCACCGGAGGGTGGCTTTTCGGGCGGTTGAGGGCGCTTAGTTGCGCTGCTCCAGATACATGACAGCCGCTTCCACGCGGCTTTGCGCCTCGAGTTTCTTCAGCAGGCTCTTCACGTGAACCTTGACCGTTCCCTCGGAGATATGGAGTACCGAGGCGACCTGTTTGTTGGAGAGGCCTTTTGCAATTTCGCGCAGGATTTGCATTTCGCGACGCGTTAAGCTTTCCAGCTTCTGCTGCAGGTGATCCAGCTCGTAGATGTTTTCGAGATAGGGGCGCAGCGGTTCGCTCAGGATCTGCTTGCCGGTCATCACGTCGGCCAGCTGGGCCAGCAGCAGATCAGGCTCGGTATCCTTGAGCAGGTAGCCGTCGGCACCGGCCTTGAGCAAAGCCACCACATCCTGACGGGCATCGGAGACGGTGAGGATCACTACCCGGGAGGTGATCTCTTCGGCCCGCAGCGCCTTGAGGGTATCGAGGCCGGAGAGCCCCTTCATGTTGAGATCGAGCAGGATCAGATCCGGCTCTGACTCTTTGGCCAGCGCCACGGCATCTGTGCCGTTGGAGGCTTCACCGGTCACCTCCATGTTCTCTTCCAGAGCCAGCAGCTGCACAATCCCTTTGCGCATGAGGGGATGGTCATCTACGACCAGAACTGTGTATTTCATCTCGTCCATCAGGCGTCTCTCGTTAGACTGGTGGGAAAGGTCAGATGCACGCAGGTGCCTTGTGGTTGCTGCTCGTTGATGGTCAGCAGACCGTGCAGTTTGCTGGCGCGCTCGTTCATGATGCTCAACCCGTAATGGTTGATCGCCGAGCTGGCGAGTCCGATCCCGACACCGTCATCTGAAATCTGAACCTCAATGTTACCACTGGCGAGGGTCTCACAGCTAACATCAATCACTTGCGCGTTGGCATGTTTGATGGCATTGAGCACTGCCTCACGGATCAACTGCAAAATGTGGATATGCTGGCCCGCCTCCAGGTCGTTGTCGGCCAGTCCGTAATGGAACCGGATTTCGGCCTGGGTCTGAGGTTGCAGTTGATCAAGCATGACGCGGATCGCTTCCCCCAGATTGGCATCGCCAATGGTGAGACGGAAGGTACCGAGCAGTTCGCGCAACTGGGTATAGGCATTGCTAAGCCCCTCGTCGATCTGCTGCATCGCCTCCTGCGCCTTGTCATGCTGCCCCTTGGCGTAAGAGCGCTTGAGCAGGGTGGACTGGATCTTGAGATAGGAGAGGGCCTGCGCCAGCGAGTCGTGCAGCTCCCGGGCGATCACCGCCCGCTCCTCCATCAGCAGCAGTCGCTGCTGTTGCAGCAGGGTCTGGTCTTTGTGCAGCACCTGAGCCAGCAGCATGGTGAAGTTCTTGATCAACCGCTCATCGATGGGGTGCTGGCTGATGATGTCGAGGCGGCCGAACTCCTGTTCATCCATCTGCAGATAGAAGCTGGCGACCGCATCGAGATCGCCGGGCCAGCCGGTGCGCCCCGAGATGTAGACCGGCATGGCGTTGTGCTCGAAGCGGGTCAGCCGGATATGGTCGATATGCTGGTGGGCGGCAGCGCGGTCCAGCAGTTTGATGAGGGTACGGGTACTGAGCGGGGCGGCGTGCAGCTTCTGGGCGGTCGAGTAGAGAAACGAGAGGGTGTCGTTGGCCTGTTGCAGCTTGGCGGTTTTCTCTTCCACCTTGTTTTCCAGCTCCCGATAGAGCTTGCCCAGCTCGTCGGCCATGGTGACGAAGGCGCGTGACAGCTCCCCCAGCTCGTTTTCGCCGTGGGCGGGCAGCTTAAGATCGAAATCCTGCCGCTGGATCTGGCGAGCGCAGTAGACCAGCTGGTTGAGGGGGGCGACCACCTGCTGGCGGGTGAAGCGCACCGTGAACCAGGCGATAGTGATGATGGCCAGCAGGCCGAGCCCCTCTGCCAGTGCCAGCATCCTCACCTTGAATTCCACGTGGTACTGCATCTGATTGACGAAATTGTCGATGGCCGCCACAAACTGCTCGGTGTTATCGGTGTACCGTCTGGGGGTGCGATCCTCGATGTGCTGGCGCATTACCTGCCACTGGCCGAGCACTTCGCCATAGGTGCGACGCAGGGAGGCAGGAGTGATCCAGCGCTGGGTCTCCTGCAACTCTTCGGCGTGCAGGGTCTCTTCAAACTGGGAGAGGCGCCCCAGCACGCTGTCGCCCCGCTCGATTTCGTAGGCCATCCGGTAGGCCTGCATCCGCAGCGAACCGGAGAGGTTGATCGCCTTGGCATCGGGTACCGAGTAGAAGAGGGTGACCATGGCGACCAGCGCGATCAGGCTGGCCATAAAGAGGATCAACACCATGGCGCGGCCAATGGCACTGCTGACCGAATGGACCCTGAACCGTTTTCCCATACTGATGCGCACCTCTGAATAGTGATAAGGACCCCGCAAGATGCGTGGGAGTGTACTCCAACTTGTGTTAGCATCGAAAAACTAGATGAACTCCGAGCGGTTTTGCCTAAGTCCTAGCGATAGGGGGAAACCAGCCGTCAGCCGACGTTCGAGCTGTAAGGGTCAGGAAAGAAATGCCCTGGCCTCCCGTATTTGGAAAGGTGTTTATGTTGCCACTTGAAGATGGTTTTTCCCGTCGTTTTTACTATTTGCGTCTGTCGGTGACCGATGTGTGCAATTTCCGTTGCACCTATTGTTTGCCTGACGGCTATCGCCCCCCGGAAGGTCACAAAGCGGGGCGTCAACCCTTTCTCTCGATTGACGAGATCCGCCGCGTGGTCAGCGGTTTTGCCGCCATGGGCACCCGCAAGGTGCGCATCACGGGGGGCGAGCCCTCCCTGCGCCGCGATTTCACCGAGATCGTCAAGGTGATTGCCACCACCCCGGGCATCGAGAAAGTCGCCATGACCACCAACGGCTATCGCCTCAAGGAGCGGGCTCAGGAGTGGTTTGATGCCGGACTCAACGCGCTGAATGTCAGTGTCGACAGTCTCGACCCGCGCCAGTTTCACCAGATCACCGGAGAGAACAAGCTGGCCGAGGTGATGGAGGGGATCGAAGCGGCACTGGCTGCCGGTTTCAAATCGGTGAAGATCAATGCGGTGCTGCTCAAGGGACTCAACGACTACCAGCTCGATGCCTTTCTGGGCTGGATCAGGCACAAGCCCATCGAGCTGCGCTTTATCGAGCTGATGCAGACCGGCGAGATGGATACCCTGTTTCGTGACCACCATGTCAGCGGCGAGCAGATCAAACAGCGCTTGCTGGAGAGTGGCTGGGTGCAGCAGTTGCGGGGCACGGATGACGGTCCGGCGCAGGTCTTTATGCACCCCGATTCGCAAGGTGGGGTGGGGCTCATCATGCCCTACAGCAAGGATTTCTGTGCCGGTTGCAACCGGCTGCGGGTCTCCTCGCTGGGGAAGCTGCATCTGTGCCTGTTTGGCGACAACGGCATCGACCTGCGGGATCTGCTCGGCGCAGATGGGCAATCTGATGAGCTGCAACAGCGCATTCGCGCGGCACTGGCGGGCAAGAGTGCCACCCATCGTCTCCATGAGGGCAATGCAGGCATCACCCCTCATCTCGCCTCGATCGGCGGATAACCGCAAAAAAATCGCCAACGATTAAATAGCAATCCTCACATGGAGGTATTTTAACCGATACCTCCATTTTTATTGCGCTGCAAGGCTTTGATCTGGCGCAAGAATCCCCCCTGTTTATCTCCCTGGTGGTATATCCCTTACCTTGTCAGGGCCGCAATATACACCCACTCTTATAATTGGTATCAAGAATGCCAATCATGGACTCGCACTGTCCCCTTCTTCACCAGAACAGGAGTCAACATGCCGGATGAGATCGATCTTGCCCGCCGCGGCCTGTTCCGGGGGCGGCTGAGAACCGCCGAACCGCCGGTGCAGTTGCCCTGGTCAGTCAACTGGTCGGCATTTGTCGCCGACTGCACCCGCTGCGGGGATTGTCTGGCCGCCTGTCCGGAGCAGATCCTGGTAAATGGCGAGGGCGGTTTTCCGGTGGTCGATTTCCAGCGTGGCGAATGCACCTTCTGCACCGAGTGTGTCACGGTCTGCAAGGTGCCGTTGTTTCGCCCGACCAGCGAGTTCCCTTGGCACTACAAGGCCCATATCGAGGCCAACTGTCTGGCCAATGGTCAGGTGTTCTGCCAGCGCTGTCAGGACAGCTGCGAGCCCAATGCCATTCGCTTTATTCCGGTGCTGGGGCGTGTGCCCACCCCGACGGTCGAGCCGGATCGCTGTAATGGCTGCGGCGCCTGTGTGCAGGATTGTCCGGTTGGTAGCATCAAGGTCGACGGGCGAGCCGCCCTATCCGGTGGTGCGAGCCAGCCCACCCTCAAGCAGGAGTCAGAATGAGTCAGAAGCCGTGTGACACAGAAGCCACAATGGATCAGGAGTTCCATGTATCGAGTCTGGTGGTGCTGAGCCAGCCCCCTTTGCGCCATCAGCTCGCCGAGCAGATTGGCGCCCTTGAAGGGGCCGAGATCCACGCCGTCAGTGACGAGGGCAAGCTGGTCGTGACCCTGGAAGGTCCGAGCCAGCGGCCGATCATGGCGGCCATTGATGCGATACAGGCGATGCCGGGTGTGCTCTCTGCCGCCCTGATTTACCACCAGTTCGATGAACTGGGCGGTCACTGAAAAGAGTGATGGGATGCCGGGCGTGCCCTCTACCAGCTGATGGCTGGCTCCCGTTCGACAGATTCGACAACTATTACGCGATAAGCAATGTGAGGATATGCCATGAAGCTGAGTCGACGCGACTTTATGAAGGCCAACGCGGTGGCAGCTGCCGCTGCCGTGGCCGGTGTCAGTGCCCCCACGCTGGCAGCCAATCTCATCACCAGTACCGACAAGACGGCCATCCATTGGGATAAGGCTCCCTGCCGCTTCTGCGGTACCGGCTGCTCCGTGCTGGTGGGCTCTCAGGATGGTCGGGTCGTGGCGACTCAGGGCGACCCCGATGCGCCGGTCAACCGTGGCCTCAACTGCATCAAGGGCTACTTCCTCTCCAAAATCATGTACGGTCAGGATCGCCTCACCCAGCCGATGCTGCGGATGAAGAACGGCAAGTTCGACAAGGATGGTGACTTCGCTCCCATCAGCTGGGATCAGGCCTTCGACATCATGGCCGAGAAGTTCAAGGCCACCCTCAAAGAGAAGGGCCCGACAGCTGTCGGCATGTTCGGTTCCGGCCAGTGGACCGTCTGGGAAGGTTACGCCGCCGCCAAGCTGATGAAGGCCGGTTTCCGTACCAACAACATCGACCCCAACGCCCGCCACTGCATGGCCTCCGCGGTCGTCGGCTTTATGCGTACCTTCGGTATGGATGAGCCGATGGGCTGCTATGACGATATCGAGCAGGCCGACGCCTTCGTGCTGTGGGGCTCCAACATGGCCGAGATGCACCCCATCCTCTGGTCGCGGATGTCCGATCGTCGTCTCTCCAATCCGGATGTACAGGTGCACGTGCTCTCCACTTTCGAGCACCGCAGTTTCGAACTGGCGGACAACGGTATCGTCTTCACGCCCCAGACTGATCTGGCGATCCTCAACTATGTCGCCAACTACATCATTCAGAACGACAAGGTGAACTGGGACTTCGTCAACAAGCACACAGTGTTCAAGAAAGGTGCCACCGACATCGGTTATGGTCTGCGTCCGACCAACCCGCTGCAGCAGAAAGCGAAGAACCCGGACAGCGGCGATGCCACACCGATGACCTTCGAGGAGTTTGCCAAGTTCGTGGCGGATTACGATGTGGAGTCGGTCTCCAAGCTCTCCGGCGTCTCCAAAGAGAAGCTGGAAAAGCTGGCCAAGCTCTATGCCGATCCGGGCAAGAAGGTGGTCTCCTACTGGACCATGGGTTTCAACCAGCATACCCGTGGCGTCTGGGCCAACAACCTCTGCTACAACATCCACCTGCTGACCGGCAAGATCTCCGAGCCGGGTAATGGTCCTTTCTCACTGACCGGCCAGCCCTCTGCCTGTGGCACCGCGCGTGAAGTGGGTACCTTTGCCCACCGTCTGCCTGCCGATATGGTGGTGACCGAGCCCAAGCACCGCGCCATCGCCGAGCAGATCTGGAAACTGCCGGAGGGGACTATTCCCGACAAGGTGGGTTTCCACGCCGTGCTGCAGGATCGCATGCTCAAAGATGGCAAGCTCAATGCCTACTGGGTGATGTGCAACAACAACATGCAGGCTGGCCCCAACATGAATACCGATCGCCTGCCTGGCTATCGCGATCCACGCAACTTCATCGTGGTCTCCGATCCGTACCCGACCGTCACTGCCCAGGCAGCGGACCTCATCCTGCCCACCGCCATGTGGGTGGAGAAAGAGGGGGCCTACGGCAATGCCGAGCGCCGCACCCAGTTCTGGCACCAGCAGGTGAAAGCGCCGGAAGGGGCCAAGTCCGACTTGTGGCAGCTAATGGAGTTCTCCAAGCGCTTCAAGGTTGAGGAAGTGTGGCCGGCTGAGCTGATTGCCAAGATGCCGGAAGTGAAAGGCAAAACCCTGTTCGATGTGCTCTATGCCAACGGTCAGGTCAACCAGTTCCCGAAAGAGCAGAGCAAGGGGATGCTGAACGACGAAGCCGAGCACTTCGGTTTCTACGTCCAGAAGGGGCTGTTCGAGGAGTACGCCACCTTCGGTCGCGGTCACGGCCACGATCTGGCGCCGTTCGATCAGTACCACGAAGCCCGTGGTCTGCGCTGGCCTGTGGTAGATGGCAAAGAGACCCTGTGGCGCTATCGCGAAGGGTTTGACCCGTACGTGAAAGCGGGCGAGGGGGTGCGTTTTTATGGCAAACCCGATGGCAAGGCGGTCATCTTCGCCCTGCCGTTCGAGCCCGCCGCCGAGTCGCCGGATAAAGAGTACGATCTGTGGCTCTCCACCGGCCGCGTGCTGGAGCACTGGCACACCGGCACCATGACCCGTCGGGTGCCCGAGCTTTATCGCGCCTTCCCGGATGCGGTGCTCTTCATGCACCCGGACGATGCCAAGGCTCGCGGCGTGCGCCGTGGTGAAGAGGTGATCGTCTCTTCCCGCCGTGGCGAGGTGAAGACCCGTGTCGAGACCCGTGGTCGCAACCGTCCGCCGAAAGGACTGGTCTTCATGCCCTTCTTTGATGCCAGCCAGCTGGTCAACAAGCTGACCCTGGACGCCACCGATCCGCTCTCGAAAGAGACCGATTACAAGAAGTGCGCCGTCAAGGTGATGAAGGCTTAAGGCGGGGGAGTACGAGATGAGTCGTAGTCGTCGCCAGTTTCTGGCCGACATGGCCAAGGGGGCCTGCGGTGTGGGCCTGCTTGGCGCGGGGCTCGGTGGCGTGGCCCGCCAGCAGGCACAAGCTGTGCCTGCCCAGGCGCTGCGTCCGCCCGCAGCTCTCGATGAAACAGAGTTCCTCAGCGCCTGCGTGCGTTGCGGGCTCTGCGTTGAGGCCTGCCCCTACGACACCCTCAAGCTCGCCCGGCTGTTTGACCCTGTGACCACTGGTACCCCTTATTTCAAGGCGCGTGCCGTGCCCTGCGAGATGTGTGATGACCTCCCTTGTGTGGTGGCCTGTCCGAGCGGGGCGCTGGATCAGCAGATGACCGACATCGATCAGGCCCGGATGGGGGTGGCAGTGCTCATCGATCACGAGACCTGCCTCAACTATCTGGGTCTGCGCTGCGATGTCTGTTATCGGGTCTGCCCGCTGATTGACAAGGCGATCACTCTTGAGCTGCAGCATAACCAGCGTACCGGCAAGCACGCCATGTTCCTGCCCACGGTACACAGCGATATCTGTACCGGCTGTGGCAAGTGTGAGCATGCCTGCGTGCTGGAGGAAGCGGCCATCAAGGTGGTGCCACGCCAGCTTGCCAAAGGTGAGCTGGGTCATCACTACCGGCTCGGCTGGGAAGAGAAGGCCAAGGCGGGGAACAAGTCGCTCATCGGCGACAGGCTCACCCTGCCCACCCGCAAACCGGAGGGGTTATGAGTCGTTATCCGGGGGAAGAGGCTCGCATCAAGCTGGGGTGGTGGCGTTCCCACCGCTTCCTGATGCTTCGTCGGCTGAGTCAGTTCAGCGTGCTCGGGCTGTTTTTGCTGGGGCCGCTGGCGGGCATCTGGATCCTCAAGGGCAACCTCTCCAGCTCGCTGTTGCTGGAAACAATGCCGCTGACCGATCCCCTTACGCTGTTGCAGTCGCTGGCGGCGGGCCACTGGCCCATCACCACCCTCTGGCTGGGGGCTGCCATTGTGCTGGCCGGTTACTGGCTGGTGGGGGGGCGGGTGTTCTGCTCCTGGGTCTGTCCGGTCAACCTTATCACGGATGCAGCAGCCTGGCTCAGGGGGCGCCTTGGCCTCAAGGGCAATGGCCAGTTCAGCCGTGCGACCCGCTACTGGCTGCTGGCCATGGTGCTGGTGGTGCCAGCGGTGGTCGGGGTGATGGCGTGGGAGTTGGTCAATCCGGTGTCGCTCGCCATGCGCGGTCTGCTGTTTGGCATGGGGGCTGGCTGGGCCCTGCTGGCGGCGCTGTTCCTGTTCGATCTTTTCGTGGTTGAGCGGGGCTGGTGCGGTCATCTCTGTCCGGTGGGGGCCTTCTATGCCCTGGTCAACCGGGTCGGATTTATCAAGATTTCTGCCAAGGGGCGCGAGCGGTGCAACAACTGCATGGATTGTTATGCGGTCTGCCCGGAACGTCCCATCCTGCGCGGACCTGTTCATGGTGCCAAGCGCGGTCACGGGCCCTTGATTGCGGCTCAGGAGTGTACCAACTGTGGCCGCTGCATCGATGTCTGCGCGGAACAAGTTTTTGAAATCACTGTAGGTTTTGCCGTCAAGGCAGAAAAAACGTCGGAGAACAAATAATGAAAAAGCTGATTGGAGCAATGCTGGCCTGCCTGATGGCGGGATCCTTGATGGCAGCGGCCCCCGAGATCACCAACAGTACCGGTGGCCTCAAGTCCGAGCGTGGCGCCACCGATCTGGTGACCGATGCCACTGCCGCTCCCCTGAAAAACTTCCGTAAGGATGGCGCGCCCTACGATCGCCAGTACATGCATCAGCCGCCGCTGATCCCCCACGACATTCGCAACTATGAGGTGGATACCAAGGTCAACAAGTGCCTGGCTTGCCACAGCTTCAAGAATGCCAGTGCCATGAAGGCCCCCAAGATCAGTCCGACTCACTTCGAGACCCGCGACGGCCTGACCCTGGGTGAAGTGTCGCCGCGTCGCTACTTCTGCCTGCAGTGCCATGTGCCGCAAGCGGATGCCAAGCCGCTGGTGGAAAATACCTTTAAACCGGTTGAAGCGCTGAACTGAGGAATCCATAGATGAAATTACCCGGCTTTATCCAGCGTCTGTGGACCACCTTCAAGTCACCGTCGAAGGCGGCTCTCTGGGTCATCCTGCTGATGGGCTTCTTCGGTGGCGTGATTTTCTGGGGTGGCTTCAACACCGCCATGGAAGCATCCAACACCGAGGCCTTCTGCACCAGCTGTCACGAGATGAAGGACAACGTGTACGAGGAGTACCGCGACACCATTCACTACGCCAACCGCTCCGGCGTGCGGGCCAGCTGCCCGGATTGCCACGTGCCCCATGAGTGGACCTACAAGATCATCCGCAAGGTGCAGGCATCCAAGGAGCTGTGGGGCATGATCACCGGCAAGGTTGATACCCGCGAGAAGTTCGAGTCGCACCGACGCGAGATGGCGGAGCGGGAGTGGCAGCGGATGAAAGAGACTGATTCGCGCGAGTGCCGCAACTGCCACAACTTCGAGTACATGGACTTCTCCCTGCAGGGACAGCGTGCCGCCAAGATGCACTCTACCAATCTGGCCAGTGGTGAAAGTACCTGTATCGACTGTCACAAGGGGATTGCCCACCAGCTGCCCGACATGACCGGGGTGAAAGGGTTCTGATCCTGCGACGACAGGCCGGGTTTACCCGGCCTGCGTTTTGTTCATATATGGGACAAGCATCAGATTTGTGTTTCTTTTAAATCCCATATCTCGTGAAACCTTTGATAGAATCAGCCCGCCGTCACACGCTTGAGCAAGTTGGTCACCCCTGTCTGCGTCAGTTTTTGCGCCCTGACAGCTGGCCTCTCATACCCCTTATCTTCCTGCCTCGTTGACGGCCCATAGCCACAAGGAGCTGCCCGATGGGACAGAAACACAACGCATTTATTCCCCTCAAGATCGCCGTGCTGACGGTCTCCGACAGCCGCACCGCCGCCGATGACAGCTCGGGCGACTATCTGGTCTCGGCCCTTACCGACGCGGGCCATCAGCTGGCCGATCGGGCGCTCTGCCCGGACAACCTGTTTCGCATCCGCGCGCGGGTGAGCGAGTGGATCGCTGATGAGGGGGTGCAGGTGGTACTGATTAACGGCGGTACCGGCTTCAATGAACAGAACCGGGTACCGGAAGCGGTCGGTGTGCTGTTCGAGCGCACCGTACAGGGTTTTGGCGAGATGTTTCGTCAACTCTCTTTTGCCGAGATTAAAGGCTCCGCCATGCAGAGCCGTGCGCTGGCTGGGCTCGCCAATCGCACCCTGATCTGCTGTCTGCCGGGCTCCACCGGCGCCTGTCAGCTGGGTTGGGAGCAACTGATCCGCGATCAGCTCGATGCCCGCACCAAGCCGTGCAACTTTGTCTCCCACCTCTGAGAGCAAACGATGAACCAGACAGATACCAAGCAGACCCAGCCCAACCTGACGCATCTGAACCAGAGCGGCGAAGCCCATATGGTGGATGTGACCGACAAGCAGGTGACCGAGCGCGAAGCCCGCGCCGAGGCGTTTGTTGTCATGGCCCCCGAGACGCTGGCGCTGATCCTGAGCGGCCAGCACCACAAGGGTGACGTGTTCGCCACCGCCCGCATCGCCGGCATCATGGCTGCCAAGAAGACCTCCGATCTTATCCCACTCTGCCATCCGCTGGCCTTGACCAAAGTCGAGGTGGAGATAGTGCCGCTGCCCGAGCAGCAAAAGGTGCATATCCGCACCCTCTGCAAGCTCTCCGGCAAGACTGGTGTCGAGATGGAAGCGCTGACCGCCGCGTCGGTAGCGGCGCTGACCATCTACGACATGTGCAAGGCGGTGCAAAAGGACATGGTGATCGAACAGGTGCGGCTGGTAGAGAAAAAGGGCGGCAAGTCCGGCCATTTTCAGCTGGGGTCAAATAGCGGGGAGCAAGCATGATCAAGGTACTGTTTTTTGCGCAAGTAAGAGAGCTGGTGGCCTGCGATGAGCTGAGCCTGCCCTGCGACTATGCCACCGCCGAACAACTGCGTGCGGCGCTCTGTGAACGCGGCGACAAGTGGGCGCTGGCGCTGGAAGCTGGCAAGCTGCTGGTGGCGGTCAACCAGACCCTGGCGCCCCTCGATACCCCCATCAACGATGGCGATGAGGTGGCCTTCTTCCCGCCGGTGACCGGAGGCTGAGCCATGAACGACGTAGCCATTACAGACCGCATTCTGGTGCAGCGTGAGGATTTCTCGCTGGCGGACGAATATGCCCGCCTCGCCACCCGCGCCGACAGTGGCGCCATCGTCACTTTTGTTGGCAAGGTGCGCGACTTCAATCAGGGGGAGGAGGTGAAGGGGCTTGCCCTCGAGCATTACCCCGGCATGACCGAGAAGGCGCTGGCCGATATCGTGCAGGAGGCCCGCCGCCGCTGGCCGCTGCAGGAGAGTACCCTCATTCATCGTATCGGCGAGTTGTGGCTTGGCGATCAGATCGTGCTGGTGGCGGTGAGCAGTGCCCACCGCGACGCCGCCTTTGACGCCTGTCACTTCATCATGGATTTCTTGAAAACCCGGGCGCCGTTCTGGAAAAAAGAGCTGACTGCCGAGGGTGTGCAACGCTGGGTCGAGGCCAAGGAGAGCGACAACGCCGCCGCCGCCCGCTGGCAAGCCTGACCTGTTCATCACGAGGGGCGCAGGTTCAACGGGAACCACGGCCCCGCCAAGGGGCGCGGATGTGCGGGCCCCATCAGGAGAAAGGGAATGAAACCGCTGTTATCTGTTGTCATCGTAGGAGTCTGCGCCGCCACCTTGCATACCGGTGTCGTGCAGGCCGATGAAGTGAAAGTGGCCGTGGCGGCCAACTTCAAGGGCACCATAGATCGTATCGGCAAGGAGTTCACCGCCAAGACCGGCCACACCCTGGCCATCTCGTCTGCCGCCACCGGAGTGCTCTACACCCAGATCAGTCACGGCGCACCGTTCGATCTCTTCCTCTCCGCCGATGCGGCGACCTCCGAGAAGCTGGAAAAAGAGGGCAAGGGGAGTGAGCGCTTCACCTACGCCATCGGTCAGCTTGGGTTGTGGAAGAAGGGCGGCCCGGCCCCTGATGAAGCGACCCTGCGCAGCTGGAAAGGCAACCTCGCCATCGCCAATGCCCGCACCGCCCCCTATGGTGCAGCTGCCATGGCGACCCTCACCCATCTCAAGATCGATCCCAAGCAGTACCGGCTGCTGACCGGCGCCAACATCGGCCAGACCTGGCAATTTGTCGACACCGGCAATGCTGAACTGGGCTTTGTCGCCTGGGCCAATCTGGTTGAGGCGGGCAAGACTGGCGAAGCCTGGGCTGTGCCTGCGAGCTTCTATCCCCCCATCGAGCAGCAGGGGCTGGTATTGAAGAAAGGCGCCGCGGTCGAGGCGCTGGTGGCCTGGCTCAAGGGGCCGGGTCAGGCGCAGATCAAGGCAGCGGGTTATGCCTTGCCCCAATAAGGGGATGGGCCTGATGCGATACCCTGAGTGGTCGGCCTTCGGGTCGGCCACTCTTTGCAATAAGGATGGATACCATGCTGTTGGGGGCATTTATCAACCGGGAGGTCGGCAATGAGTGAAGGGGATCTGCTGGCGGTCTGGCTCACCCTGAAGCTTGCGGCCTGCACCACAGCGATTTTGCTGTTGCTGGCACCGCCGCTGGCCTGGTGGCTGTCGCGCAGTCAGAACCGGCTGCGGCCGCTGGTGGAGGCGCTGGTGGCACTGCCGCTGGTGCTGCCTCCCACGGTACTGGGTTTTTATCTGCTGCTCGCCTTCTCCCCCGAATATGGTTTCGGCGCCTGGTGGCGCGACACCTTTGGCGCCCCGCTCGCCTTCAGTTTTCTCGGCCTGCTGTTTGCCTCCATCCTCTATTCGCTGCCGTTCGTGGTGCAGCCGCTCACCTCCGCCTTCGTCAACATGGGCAACAAGGAGCTGGAAGCTGCCGCTACCCTGGGGCTTGGCCCGCTGGAGCGCTTCTTCCACATCATCTTGCCGATGACCCTGCCCAGCTTTGTGATGGCGGCGGCCCTTGGCTTTGCCCATACATTGGGGGAGTTTGGCGTGGTGCTGATGATTGGCGGCAATATCCCCGGCGAGACCCAGGTGCTCTCGATTGCCCTGTTTGATCATGTGGAGGCGATGGATTACCAGAACGCCCATATTTTGGCGGGCGGCCTGATGGCCTTCTCGCTGGTGATGCTGGTGCTGGTCTACGGGGTGTTGCAGCGCAGACAGCGGAGAGTGTTTGGATGAACCAGCCCGCCACTATGCCGCCAGTGAACGAGCCGCACCGACATGCCTTGAACCTCCATGCCCGGCGCGAGTTTGGCTCCTTTACCCTCGATTGCGCACTGACTCTCGAACTGGGTGGGATCCTCGGCCTGTTCGGCCCCTCGGGCTGTGGCAAGAGCACCCTGCTGCGCATCATCGCCGGGCTCGATCGCCGAAGCGGGGATCGCTTGCGGTGGCGCGCTCGGGAGTATGCTCAACTTCTGCCCGAAGCGCGCCGGATCGGGCTGGTGTTTCAGGACTCGCGGCTCTTCCCCCATCTGACGGTGCTTGGCAATCTGCAACTGGCGGCCCGCAAGGGGCGAGGGCGCTGGCAGCCCGAAGCGCTGGCGGCTCGGCTCGGTTTTGCCGATCTGCTGGGGCAGCCTGCCCATGCCCTCTCTGGCGGTCAACGCCAGCGGGTGGCATTGGGGCGGGCGCTGCTGGCCGAGCCTGATCTGCTGCTGCTCGATGAGCCTTTCTCGGCGCTGGATCGGCGCAGCCGCATCCATCAGGCCCATGTGCTCAAGGGGTTGCAGCAGGAGAGCGGCATCCAGATGATCTTCGTCAGTCACGCCATGGAGGAGGTGAGCCTGCTCTGCGATCAGCTGGTGCTGCTGGAAAGTGGCAGGGTCGAGGCACAAGGCAGGCCGAGCGAAATCTTCGCCCGCACCGACCTGTCACTCGCCAGCCGTGACGATGCCGGAGTGATGCTGGCGGCGACCCTCTCTCACTACGATGAAGAGGAGCAGATGGCGACCCTGCAGCTTGGTGAGCAGCAACTGCGGGTCACCATGACCCATGTGCCGGACGAGAGCGGCCCTTTGCAGATCAAGGTGGCGGGGCGCGATGTGGTGATTGCCACAGCACCTATCGAGCACTCCAGTCTCTCCAACTGTCTCGTCACCCGTCTGCTGGCGGTGCGCGAGGTGCGCCCCGGCCAGACCCTGTTGCAGTTGGCGCTGGGTGAGCAGATACTGCTGGCCCGGATCACCAGCCGCTCCGCCAGGCGGCTGGCGCTGGCGCCGGAGCAGCAGATCTACGCTTATATCAAGGCGGTGAGTCTGGTCAGCGAAGGCTGATTGGGCGCCGTGCTGATAACGTGGCAGGATAACCACGGGTGACATAACAACAAGAGATGGTTCAGGTGATAAGTCGAGAGGCAATACACTGATGCGCCGCAATCAGGTGATGAAATTCAACGGTCTTTCACTGCGCAGCGCGGGGGAGGGCCCCTTGCTGTTGCTGCTGCATGGGCTGGGCTCCTCCAGCCTCGACTGGCAGGCGCAGATCGAACGGTTTTCCGAACACTACCGGGTGGTGGCGCTGGACTTGCGCGGCCACGGCCAGAGCATGCAGGAGGGGCCGTTCGATGTGGCGACCCTGGCAGCCGATGTGGTGAACTGGCTCGATGCACAGCCAGAACCCGCCTGGGTGGTGGGATTGTCGCTGGGGGCCATGGTAGCGCTGGAGCTGGCGCTGCAACTGCCCCACAAGGTGCAGGGGCTGGTGCTGGTCAACGGTTTTAGCGAGTTTCTGCTGGAGAGCCCCAAAGAGCAGGAGCGTTACGCCCAGCGCCTCAAGTGGCTGCGCTGGTTCGGTATGCGCCCCCTCGCCTGGTGGCTGGGACGCGAGCTCTTCCCGGGCCCGGATCTGGTACAGGTGCGCCACACCTTCCGGCTGCGTTTCGTGCGCAATAAAAAGAAAACCTACAAGGCGCTGCTGGAGGCGTTACCCGGCTGGTCGGTACGCGCCCGGCTCGGCGCCATCTGGCAGCCGGTGGCCATCATCTCCACCAGTCACGACTACCTGCCGCTGGCCAAACGGGTAGAGCAGTTTGCCGCCTTGCCCAACGCCACCATCCACACCCCCAACGGCCACCACGCCTGGCCTGCGGAAGACCCCTCGGGCTTTAATCACCTGTTGCAACGGATCCTCACGACCCATTGAGGAAGGGGTTGTTAGGTGCAGGTACCAAAAAGCCGAACCACAGGGTTCGGCTTTTTTGATCCCGTTTGCTTTATGGATGGGAGCAGACCGGGCAGTCGGGGCGCTTGGGCAGCTTCATCTCGCGGAAGGTGCTGCTCAGGCCGTCGATCATCAGCAGGCGGCCGCTGTAGCTTTTGCCCATGCCTGCCAAGAGCTTGATAGCTTCCAGCGCTTGCAGGCTACCCACCAATCCCACCACGGGGGCGAGCACACCTGCCTCGACGCAGGTGAGGGCCTGCTCGCCAAACAGGGCGCTGAGGCAGGCGTAGCAGGGCTCATCTTCCTGCCAGGTGAAGCTGCACAGCTGTCCCTCCAGCCGGATGGCGGCGCCGCTGACCAGCGGCACCCTGTGCTGGCGTGCCTTTTGATTCAGCAGGTTGCGAATGGCCAGATTGTCGGTGCAATCCAAGACCAGCTGATGCCGTGGCAGCAGGGTATCGAGCAGCGCTTCATCGGCCACGGCAGCGTGGGTCTCCACCTTGAGCCAGGGATTGAGCGCGCGCAGCGACTGGGCGGCAGAGTCTACTTTGTAGTGACCGATGCGCTCATCGTTGTGCAGCACCTGACGCTGCAGGTTGGAGAGCTCCACCTTGTCGAAATCGACCAGGGTGAGCTGGCCAACTCCGGCCACCGCCAGATACTGGCTGGCGGCGCAACCAAGGCCACCGGCGCCGATCACCAGCACACGGGCCTGCTTGAGCGCCTCCTGTCCCTCGAAGTCGAAGGATTTGAGGATGATCTGGCGGTTGTAGCGCAGCAGTTCGGCGTCGCTCAGGATCTCGCTCACAGCAGCAATCCCCCGAATGGCTCCACGGTCACCGTCTCGCCCGCGGCGACGCGGCCCCGCTCCCGTTCAAGAACGATGTAGCAGTTGGCTCGTGACAGGGAGCTGAACACGGCGGAGTCCTGCGAGCCGGCGCTGCGCACCTCGAGGCCGTTTGGTCCCTGACTCATGATGCCGCGCTGGAAGTCGAGTCGGCCGGGGCTCTTTTTGAGTGGCTCGGCCGCAATGGCTTGCAGCTGGAGTGGCCGCTCGAAGTGCTGGCCCGCCAGCTTGGCCAGCGCCGGTTGCACCAGCTGATCGAAGGTGACCATGGCGGAGACAGGGTTGCCCGGCAGGCCGAAGAACCAGGCGTGGGGCAGACGGCCGAAGGCAAACGGCTTGCCCGGCTTGATTGCGAGCTTCCAGAAGCCAATCTCGCCGAGCTCGTCCAGCAGCTGTTTGGTGAAGTCCGCTTCCCCTACCGAAACGCCGCCGGTGGTGATCAGCACATCGGCCTCTTCATCTGCACGGATAAAGGCGGCGCGCAGCTGGGCGGGATCGTCCGGGATGATGCCAAGGTCGAGGCAGTCGCAGCCCAGCCGCGCCAGCATGGCCCGCACGCCGTAGCGGTTGGAGTCATAGATATTGCCGTGGGCAAGCGGGGTGCCGACCGGTTTGAGCTCGTCACCGGTACTGAAAATAGCCACTTTCAGCGGGCGGCGCACTGCGACGGTTGCCACGCCAAGGGAGGCCAGCAGTGGCATCTCTCTTGGGGTGAGGCGAGTGCCGGCAGGCAGCACACAGGCGCCCTTGCCGATATCGCTGCCGGTGCAGCGGATATTCTGGCCCGGTTCGGGCTGTGCCAGAAAAGTGATCCGATCGCCGTCGGCCTGCGTTTCTTCCTGCATCACCACCGCATCTGTGCCTGGGGGGACCGGAGCACCGGTCATGATCCGCACGCAGTGGCCAGCGGGCCATTCTCCCTGATAGGGCTGACCGGCAAAGGCCTTGCCCGCCATGATGAGCTGGGTGCCACTGGCGAGATCTGCAAGGCGTACGGCATAACCGTCCATGGCAGAGTTGTCGAAGGGGGGCACGGCGAGGGGGGAGGCGATATCACAGGCCAGTACCCGGCCAAGGGCATCTGGCAGGGGCAACTGCTCGCTGTCGCAGCAGCAGGCAAGTTGTTCCAGCATCCCTTGCAGGGCATCGCTTAAGGGGAGTAGTCCGCTGGTATCAAATCCCATCGTCATGACCTCTTTCTATGATTGAAGGCGGGATTATCACAAAATTCCCCGGGGATGGGCAGGTTATCTCGAGGGAATCTCGGGGTAATCGGCGCAAAAACGGGGGTAGATGGCCATAAAGTATGAGGTGACGCACAAGTTGACTTGAATCTTGGCGGCAATGGCCGTTTACTATGCCGCCATAACAGATGGCCGTCACATCCCGTGTGGCTACCATTACAGCGATATCGTCGGCCTTGTGCGCCGCCATTACATAATGGGTTGCTCCTTGAGCTGCCCTCACAGTCCCTGAGCGTGGGAGAAAAGACAATGACAACCTTAAGTCCGGAAGCCTTGCTGGTCAGGGCTGCCCTCGAAGCCCAGGGACTGGAAACCCCCCTGGTTGCCAACGAGCTGAACAGTCAGCAGAAGCGGGAGAAGATCGAAGGCCATATGCGCTCCATCATGGAGACACTGGGGCTGGATTTGGCCGATGACAGTCTGGCCGAGACACCGCACCGCATCGCCAAGATGTACGTCAACGAGATCTTCTCCGGCCTCGATTATTCCACCTTCCCCAAGGTGACGGTGATCGAGAACAAGATGCAGGTGGACGAGATGATCATGGTGCGGGACATCAGCCTCACCAGCACCTGCGAACACCACTTCGTCACCATCGACGGGATGGCACATGTGGCCTATATCCCTCGCGGCAAGGTGATTGGCCTGTCGAAAATCAACCGCATCGTGCAGTTCTTCGCCCGTCGTCCCCAGGTGCAGGAGCGGCTGACCCAGCAGATCCTGCTGGCGCTGCAGACCCTGCTCGGTACCAAGGACGTGGCTATCAGCATCAAGGCGACCCACTACTGCGTCAAGGCGCGGGGGGTGATGGACTCCACCTCCTACACCACCACCACCTCCCTCGGCGGTGTCTTCAAGACCCAGCCCGATACCCGGGCCGAATTTCTCGGTGGCCTGCGCGGATAAGATGGCGGTTGTTTTGTAACCGCCATGCTGAATAAACGAGACGCCAGCTGCCATTGCTGGCGTTTTTCATTGGTTCAGGATGAGAGTGGCGGTCTGCCACTGCTTGGCCCGCGTGGCTTGCCCTATGCAAACGTTATGCATTTTTTCGATTTATTCATCTGAGCGATATATTTAATCGAACACGAAAAAAACCTCGCTTTCACCTTACAAAAAGTAACCGGACAGACTCTTTCCGAACCGCCACGATCCGGTTACTCTAGCGCCCCCTCACGGCTCTCGCTGCCGCTCATGGAATTCAGAGATATTCATCAAGGTTGGATGGTGCGCCACTGAACAAGTGGCCAGATAGTTCATGCCAGGAGGGCGTGAACCGGACGAGTGCTACGAATTTAACGACCACCAGAATATCCCATGAATACCAGTACCATGACCATAGGTAAAAAACTCACCGCCGGCTTTGCCGTGCTCGGTTTGATGGTCGCCTTTATCGGCGGTTTTGCCCTTGTCCAGTTTGGCAACATGAATGATGTTGCCATCCGGTTTACCGACAGCATCTTGCCAGCGGTCAATCGCACCAGCGCGATCGGGGATTCTCTCGGTGAGTTGCGTCGTTATGAGCTGGGTTATTTCGTGGTGGCCGCCGAGCCGCTGAAAAGGGCTGAATATCGGAATATTGCCAGTCAACAGCTTAACTCGATCGCGCAGCAGCTGATTGCCCATGACAAGACGATCTGGCCTGAGGATGTGGCGGAGCGCCGTACCTTCGATACGGTGAAATCTGACTGGGATCGTTACGTCGCCCTGCACCAGCGAGTCACACAGCTGCAAGACAGCGATCAGCTTGCCGAAGCCCAACGCATCTTCCTTGAGGAGGGGGTTCCCCTTTACACCGCGCTGAGCAAGTCAGTGGCCTCCCTGATCCAGATTAACCATGGTTATGCGTCTGAATCCCGCAGTGACATTGTCGACTCTTATCAATCCGCCAATCTGAGTGTCACAATCGCGCTGGTGATCGGTCTGATACTGGTGGTGGTGCTCTCCGTGGTACTGACCCGCCAGATCCGCGATCCGCTGATCATGCTGGCCCGTCAGGCCCAGCGTATTGCCAATGGCGATCTGGGGCAGGGCGAACTGCAGCAGTGGATCCGTGACAGCCGCTTCAACCGCGATGAACTGGGTCAGCTGGGTTCCGCCATCAACCGGATGCAGGGCTCCCTCTCCGATCTGGTGAGCGAGATCGCCGGCTCCGTGAGCCAACTCAGCAGTGCGGTGGAGGAGGTGAGCGCCATCTCCAGCCAGTCCGCCAGCGGCATGGCCATCCAGCAGAACGAAGTCTCCCAGGTGGCGACCGCCATGAACGAGATGCAGTCCACCGTCAATGAAGTGGCCCGCAACACCACGGATGCCATGAGCGCCGCCAAGGATGCCTCCCGCACCTCTGCTGCCGGCAGCGAAGTGGTACGCAGCTCCATCGCCAGCATCGAAGAGGTGTCGGTCAAGATTGAGCAGGCTGGCACAGTAGTGCAGCAGCTGGAGGCCGACAGCGCCAACATCAGCGTGGTGCTGGATGTGATCCGCGATATCGCCGGTCAGACCAACCTGCTGGCCCTTAACGCAGCCATCGAAGCGGCCCGTGCCGGTGAGCAGGGCCGTGGTTTTGCGGTCGTTGCGGATGAAGTGCGTTCATTGGCCCAGCGTACCCAGGACTCCACCGCCGAGATCAGCAAGATGATCGAGCTGTTGCAGAGCCGCGCCGCCGAGGCGGGCAACGCCATGCAGCTGAGTCGTCACCAGATGCAGGAGAGTGTCGGTCTGGCACGGGATGCCGGTACCAGTATCGAGACCATCAATGGTGCCGTGGTGCGCATCACCGACATGAACACTCTGATCGCCACCGCTACCGAAGAGCAGAATGCGGTGACCGAAGAGCTCAACCGCAGCATCGTCAACATTCACAATGCCGCTGACGAGAATGCCCAGGGCGCTCATCAGATCGCCCAGGCTTGCGTCGAGCTGAGCAAGCTGGCCAACACCCTGCACCATATGACCCAGCGCTTCACCCTCTAAGGGTTGATGCATGGATAACAGAAGGCCCCGCAATTGGCGGGGCCTTGTTGTTTCTAGCGTTGTGGAAGGGCTCAGCTCAGGCCGACTATCTCGCCGTTCTCATCGATATCGATATGGCGATAGGCAGGCAGACTGCCCAGCCCCGGCATGGTCATGATGGGGCCCGCCAGCGCATAGACGAACCCGGCACCGGCGCAGAGCTTCACCTCGTCGATGGGCACCTCGAAATCGGTCGGCACCCCTTTGAGGGCTGGGTCGTGGCTGATGGAGAGCGGCGTCTTGGCCACGCAGATGGGCAAGTGATCCCACCCTTCGGCGGAGAGCTGGGCCAGCTGCTGGCGGGCTTTGTCGGAGAGCTGCACTCCGCGGCCGCCGTAGCCGCACTCCACCAGGGTCGCCAGTTTGGCGTCGAGGCTCGCCTCGTCGGGGTAGAGCAGTTTCACCTTACCTGGTTGCTCGCAGGCGGTGACCACGGCGCGGGCCAGCTCGCTGGCGCCGGCACCACCCTGGGTGAAGGCGTTGGAGATGGCCGCGCCACAGGCACCGGCTTGCTGCGCTTCATGGGCCAGCAGCGCCAGTTCGGCCTCGCTGTCGGTGGGGAAGCGGTTGATGGCGACCACCACCGGCCCCCCGTAGCGCCGGGCGTTCCGGATATGCCAGGCGAGGTTGGCGCAGCCCTGCTTGAGGGTTGGCAGATCTTCCCCTTGCAGGCTGGCTGGCAGCGGCTGGCCCGGGCGGATATCGAGCAGGCCGCTGTTGGCCTTGAGGCCGCGCACCGTGGCCACCAGCACCACGCAGGCGGGGGTAATACCTGATTGGCGGCTCTTGATGTTGAAGAACTTCTCCAGCCCCATGTCGGAGCCAAAACCTGCCTCGGTCACCACATAGTCGGTCAGGCCAAGGGCGATACGATCGGCGATCACCGAGGAGTTGCCGTGGGCGATGTTGGCAAAGGGGCCGGCGTGCACCAGCACCGGCGTCTGCTCGGTGGTCTGCATCAGGGTCGGTTGCAGCGCATCTTTGAGCAGCACCGTCATGGCGCCCGCTACTTCCAGCTGTTCGGCAGTGATGGGCTTGCCGTGAATATCGCGGGCCAGCTGGATGCGGCCGATGCGCTGGCGCAGGTCTTTCAGATCGCTCGCCAGCGCCAGAATGGCCATCAGCTCGGAGGCGGCGGTGATTACGAAGCGATCGCTGCGCTCCACACCATCGGCAGCGCCCCCCTGTCCAATCGTGAGGTGGCGCAGTGCGCGGTCATTCATGTCGAGGGTGCGTGGCCAGAGGATGTTGTCAGCATCGATATCGAGCCGCGGGAGGCCGGTTTTGGCGGTGAACTCGGCACCCAGTTTCTGTTCGTGGAACAGGCGGGCATCGAGGGCTGCTGCCGCCAGATTGTGGGCCGCCGTCAGGGCGTGAAAATCGCCGGTGAGGTGGAGGTTCATCTCCTCCATCGGCACCACCTGGGCGTGGCCGCCACCGGCAGCGCCCCCCTTGACCCCGAATACCGGCCCGAGGCTCGGCTGGCGGATAGTGGCGATGCTGGGCTGGCCGATATGGTTGAGCCCCATGGAGAGGCCAAGGGTAGTCACCGTTTTCCCTTCACCGAGCGGGGTCGGGGTGATGGCGCTCACTAGTACCAGCTTGCCGCTCTGCTTGGGCTGAGACTTGAGCAGGTCGAGGCTGAGCTTGCCTTTGTAGTGGCCATGAGGGCTGAGCAGGTGCTGGGGGATGGCGAGGCGTTCGGCCAGCGCGTGGATTGAGAGACGGGGGGACTGGCGGGAGATCTCGATATCGCTTAGCATCAGCACCTCGTTGGCATATCGGGGTAAAATATGCGGCGCAGTCTAGTGGAATATAACGGGTAATCCAATGAAGAAAACGATTTTATTTGGTGATGGTGAGGTTCGTCAGAATCCTGTTCTGCTGGATCTCAACGCACTCTATCATCCCCCCAAGCAGCCGATGACGGCGCTGGGGATTGTCAGCGCGCTGGTGCCGTTGTTCGGTTTCGGCTGGCAGGCGATGACCCAGGACCCCGAAACCCAGCTGCGCCACGAGATCCGCAAACGGGTCAACAAGCACAAGACAGACGAGGCAAACCTCATTTTGATCCTGCAGCTGGCCACCATGTTTGACTGCCCCGAGATTGAAGTGGCGCTCCCCTATGCTCTCAGTGAGCAGCAGTTGTCGGTGATCCGCACCCGACTGCCACGCTGGCAGTTGAGTCTCGAGCAGGAGCGTCTGCTAGCCAAGCTCACTCCTGTTGCCGCATCCACCGCCGCACCTGGCCAGCGCTAGGTTTCAAGCCGGACCAGCAGGCCGTACCCTCTGCTCTGGCAATCAGGTCGGCGCATCCCACTGCTGCGGGGCGAGATAGCGCTCCTGCACGAACTCGATAAAGCAGCGCACCTTGGCCGAGACGAAGCGGCGGTGCGGATAGACCGCATAAAGTCCCACCTCTCCCTTGTCCCACTCCGGCAGCAGGCTGACCAGCTGCCCTGACCGTAGCGCCTCCCCCACGATAAAGGTGGGCTGCAATATGATGCCCTGATCATCACAAGCGGCGCGGGTCAGCGCCACCCCGTTGTTGGCCCGCAGTGGCCCCTGTGGCCGGATGCTCTGCTGCTCGCTTCCCCGTTTGAAGTGCCACTCCGGCTGGGTCAGGGTGTAGATCAGACAGTCGTGCTGCTTGAGATCCTCGGGCTTTTCCGGTCTGCCCTTGCGCGCCAGATAGGCGGGGCTGGCGCAAAGCTCGACCCGAATGGTGGCAAGCTGGCGTGCCACCAGCGAGGAGTCGCTGAGGTGGCCGATCCGCAGCGCCAGATCGAACCCCTCTTCCACCAGCGCTACCCGCCGGTCGCTGTACTCGATATCGAGTTTGAGATCGGGAAAGCGCTGGCGAAACAGCGGCAGGGCGGGGGAGAGGTGCAGATAGCCAAAATCCATCGGCACCGAGAGCTTGAGGGTGCCGTTCGGCTGCTGGTTGTGGTGGGTCAGCTGGCTGTGGGTCTCTTCCAGCTCCGCCAGCAGGGCGAGGGAGCGCTGGTAGTAGAACTGGCCCGCTTCGGTGGGATTGACCTGACGGGTGGTGCGCGACAGCAGCCGGGTGGCGAGGGACTCCTCCAGCTGCTGCATTAGCTTGGAGGCCATGGCGACCGAGATGCCGAGCTGGTTGGCAGCCCTGGTAAAGCTCTGGCACTCCACCACCTTGATAAAGGTACGCATGGCGGCGATCTGGTCCATTTTCCATCCTCAGTAAATAATGAATTTAATAAATCACTGATTATTCATCTTCAGAACGAGGTTAGCATTTTAACCACTGATGTGAACCCCAAGATGAAGGAACGAACGGATGAAAATGACCAAGGCTCTGCTGGCCTCCTGCCTGTTTATGGCTACCCCTCTGATGGCGGCGGATTACGATGTGGATGCGGCGCACACCACGGTGCAGTTCAAGGTGGGTCACCTGGGCTTCTCCGAGCTGGTGGGTCGCTTCAACACCTTCAGCGGCACCTTCAGCATGGATGACGCCAACCCGGCGGCCGCCAAGGCGAGCTTTGAAGTGGATGCCGCCAGCGTCGACTCCAATCACGAGGCCCGCGACAAGCACCTGCGCAGTCCGGACTTCCTCGACGTGAAGCAGTATCCCAAGATGACCTTCGTCAGCTCCGCTTACGAGGGCACCAAGGATAAAGGCGTGCTGAAAGGGACCCTGACTCTGCACGGCGTCTCCAAGGAAGTGGCCTTCGATCTGGTCAAGATCGGTGAGGGCAAGGATCCCTGGGGCGGCTACCGCAGCGGCTTCAACGCCTCCACCACCATCAAGCGCAGTGACTTTGGCGTGAGCTACATGCTGCCCGGCATTCCGGACGAGATGAACATCAACCTGTTTGTCGAAGGCGTGCGCAAGTAATGGGCGCGGAACTTCTGCTGCAAACCCTGGCGGCTCCTCTGGGAGCCGCTTTGCTATCGTGGCGCTGGCCGCGACTGGGTTATCTGTGGGGCGCGCTGGCGCTCTGGCTGGTGGGCTCATTGCTCGGCGGTCTCTATGGTATTCCGGCCAAGGCGTGGCAGTGGCTGCCGCTGACCCTGCTGGTGCCCGCCATTGCGGCTCAGGTGAACGATCTGCGCGGTTCACTGCTGCTCTTTGCGGTGTTCAGTGCGCTGGTGTGGTGGCAGGGATTGGCCTCGGTACTGGCGAGCGAACCCGGGAGCTGGCTGGCGCTACTGCCCGCCATCCTCTGGTTTGGCTGGAGCACCTTGCGCTGTGACAGCCGCGAAGGGCTCGGGTTTGCCCTCGGTTTTATCTGGTTGGCACTGGTGATCGGCATCGATGGCAGTCTGCTGATTGCCCAGCTGGCCGGTGCGCTGGCCGCTTTCGCCGGTTTTCGCGCCCTGCTTGCCACCTTTGTTGACATCAAGGTAGCACCCGCCGGTCTGGCGCTGGCCCTCGCCTTCGTCCAGATGCTGGCCTGGCAATATGTGGAGGTGCCGCTGGTGGTGTTGCTGCCGGTCTGGTTGCTGCCGCTGCTGGAGTGGGCGTTACGTGACAAACCCTGGCCAGTGCGTTGGAGTGGGCTGATCCTGCTCGCTGCCGCGGGAACCGGGCTCAGCCTATGGTGGGTCTGGCCTGCTGCTTCTTTGTACTGATACTTGTGTGGAAAATGGTCAAATGGCGCCATTTTTGCATACCTGCTCATACTCTTGGCAGATAATGATTGAGCCCCCTATGTGTTTCAGATAAAAAGGATTTTCATTTTATTTGGACACACACAGAACCCGGCCGCGCCGGGTTCTGTTTGCCTGCTTTGCGGCACATAAGGAGGCCACAGTTGCGCAGTCAAGGATCTGAGCATCTGTTTTTTCGCCATTTCACCGGACAGGGACGTATCGACGGTCTCTGCATTCTGCTGGTCACTCACCTGCTTCCCGATCGCCCCCGTTTTATCGATTCCCTCGGTCAGATTGGGCGGATTGGCGCGATTTTACCCAAACCGAAATCGGTACACGGACCTACCTTCGAGTGGGTATCCCGGCACTATCCGGTACTGCCCCTTAACAGGCACTGGACCAATGATCCCGACAGCATCATCCAGCAGATTGCGCCGCTGGTGGCCCCCCACGAGCGGTTGCTGATCCTCGATATTGGCGGTTACTTTGCCAAAACCCAGGTGATCTTGAGTGAATACTTCGGGCCCCGTTTCCTCGGGGTGGTGGAGATGACCGAGAACGGCCACCAGCGCTATGAGCAGGAGGTGCTGGCGACCCCGGTGGTGTCGGTGGCACGCAGTCCCCTCAAGCAGGCCGAGGATATCCAGATTGGTCTGAGCGTGGTCTACTCCGCGGAGTCGCTGGCTCGTAACCTCAACCGTACTTTCAACGTCTGCGAAGCCGTGCTGTTTGGCTATGGCAAGGTGGGGCGCAGCATCGCCCGCGACCTGCGCTGTCGCAACCTCCATCTCGGGCTGGTGGAGACCGATGTGCTGCGACAGGTCGAAGCGCTCTCTCACGGTTTTCGCTTGATCACCAAGGCCGAGGCGTTGAGCCGCGCCGAGCTGGTGATCTGCTCTACCGGCAACGGCTCGCTGGATTTGGCGGATCTGCAGGCGCTGCGCCCCGGCACCATGGTCGCCTCGGTCACCTCGGCCGATGACGAGTTTGCCTTCTCGCTGGCCCAGTTGCCGTGGCCGAGCGAAGAGGTGTGCCCCCATGTGCTGGCCCTCAACCGGCCGGATGGTACCCAGATCTACCTGCTCAACCGGGGTGAGGCGGTCAACTTCGTCCATGGCGCCGTGATTGGCGAATATGTCTATCTGGTGCTGGCGGAGATCATGGAAGGGATCCGGATGCTGGCGGCAGGCCCTCTTGCTCCCGGCCTGTTCGAGCTGCCAGAATCGGCGATGCGTACCATTGCCCGCCATTGGCTGGCCGATTTTCATGGGGTTGATCAGCGCTGATTTGACCGAACCGGGATTGGCCATTGGGTGGCGGTACGCCACTTCCCGCCATTGGCCGCTTTTTTTATGGAGTCACTCATGACCGAGTCTGAAACCCTGATCAGCAAACCCCGCATCGAAATCCGCTACTGCACCCTCTGTCGCTGGATGCTGCGCGCCGCCTGGCTGGCGCAGGAGCTGCTTTCCACCTTTGACAGCGATCTGGGGGAGGTGGCGCTGGTGCCGGCCAGCAAGGGGGAGTTCCGCATTCTGGTGAACGGGGTGCAGGTGTGGGATCGGGTGGTCGATGACGGCTTCCCCGAGGCCAAGGAGATCAAGCAGCGGGTGCGCGATGTTATCGCCCCTGAGCGGGATCTCGGCCACTCGGATCGCAAGGCGGCCGAGTAACGCCAGATGGGCCGAGCGCCTCGAAAAGGTGCTGAGCATGAGAGCGAAAGGAGAGGGAGGCGATGGCCTCTCTTTCCTTTTTTGCCTTTGGCTGTTTGCCTGGCGCCTGTAGGGCTATGAGCGCGGCTCGGCCAGATGACTGCCGATATAGCGGGCCCGCTTGTGGGGCTTGATGCGGCTCACATCGACCCACACCAGCCCGTCGATGCAGTGGTTGAAGTCGGGGTCGATACCAAAGTCCATAAATTGCACCCCGCCCGGCTCGCACAGCTCGGAGTACTGCTTGTAGAGGGTGGGGATGGCGCAGCCCAGATTGTCGAGACGGGCCTTGAGTGCTTTGAGATCGGCGCCGTAATCCACCCCTTCGAACAGAGGCTGCGTCTCGGGGTAGGGACGGCGGGAGGGGGCCAGCGCCAGCTCGGGGGCAAAGTGCTGGCGGTAGAAGCTCACCAGCAGATCCTTGGCCGCCGGCGGCAGGCTGCCGGAGAGCGACACCGGGCCAAACAGGTAGCGGTAGCGGGGATAGCGGGCCAGATAGGCACCGATGCCGAACCAGAGATAATCGAGCCCCCGCTTGCCCCAGTAGGCGGGCTGGATAAAGCTGCGGCCAAGCTCGATGGCCTGCTCCAGCCGGGGCAGCAACTTATCCTCAAAGCCGAACAGGGTGTGGCTGTAGAGGCCATCCTTCCCCTTGCTGGCCAGCAGCTCCGCCACCGGGGCAAAGCGGTAGGCGCCGATAATGTCGAGTCGGGCCGGATCCCAGAGGATCAGGTGGTGATAGTCGTTGTCAAAGCCATCGAGATCCCGCCGCTTGCCGGAGCCTTCCCCCACAGCGCGAAAGGCGATCTCCCGCAGTCGCCCCAGCTCGCGCAGGATCACCGAGTGGCTCAGTTCGTGGCGGCGGTAGAGGTAGATCCCCTGACCATCCGGGGTGGTGCCGAGCTGTTCGCAGCTTTCGATGGCCTGTTTGAGCTGGCGGCGATCCTCCGGCAGGGCGATGGGGGCCTCGGTCTGCAGCCGTCCCGCCTTGCCACGGCCAATCCGGTAGAGGTGGTTGCGCACCAGCCGCGCCGCCGTCTTGGCGGGCAGCTCCTGAAAACTGCCGAGCGGAATGCGCGCCCCTATGGTCACCGGCAGGGTCTGCCCCTGCTGGCGAAACAGCTGGCGTACCAGCAACAGGGCGGAGGCGGGCTTGTTGAGCCAGGAGGCGAGATAGAACCAGAGGCTGTTGCGCCCCCCCAGATGAATGGGTACCAGCGGGGTGCGGGTGCGCTGGGCCAGTTTGATAAAGCCTGCCTGCCAGGGGCCGTCTTTTACCCCCTTGAGGCCAAGCCGCGAGACTTCGCCTGCGGGGAAGATCACCAGCGCACCTTCATGGGCGAGGTGCTCGTTCATGGCGAGGATGGCCTGTCGATCGGTCTTGCCCTCCATATTGTCCACCGGCAATAGCAGAGGGCGCAGCGGCGCGAGTTGTGCCAGCAGCTGGTTGGCGACGATCTTCACATCGGGTCGGATGCGACCGAGCAGTTGCAGCAGCGCCAGTCCATCCAGCGAGCCGATGGGGTGGTTGGCGACAAGAATGACCCGGCCGCTGGCGGGAATATGCTCCAGCTGCGCCTCGCTGACCCGATAGTCGAAATCGAGCTGGGTCAGCGCCTGCTCGACAAAGTCGAGGCCGCGCAGGTGCGGATAGCGGGTGGCAAAGTCGGCAAAGGCCTGCTCGTTGAGCAGCCAGCCCAGCAGCCGCTTTAACAGCGGGGTGAGCAGGGGGTAGCCAAGCAGGCGGGGGAAGAGCTGGGTCAGCAGGGTATCGATAGTGAACATCTGGGGGGCTCCGACGATCCGTTGCTCCCAGCATGATGTGACACTGTTCCCGCGACATGTCAGCGGGATGACAGTTTGATGGCAGCGGCAGCCAGTTGCTCCTGAGAGACTCTCCCCGGTTTCCCTTTCCTGATGGGTGATGGCCAGATAGCAAGGGGGGAGCCGGTTAACCGGCTCCCCCCTTGATGGTCGTGGTAATGACAGCTACCGCTTAACCGCGCCAGGCTGCAGTGAGGCGCACCAGCTCCACCAGGGTGGCGACCGATTTCTCCATGGATTGCAGCGGGATGAACTCGTGCTTGCCGTGGAAGTTGTGGCCACCGGTGAAGAGGTTGGGGCAGGGCAGGCCCATAAAGGAGAGGCGGGCACCATCGGTACCGCCGCGAATGGGCTTGATCTTCGGCACCACGTCGGCGGCCTCCATGGCGGCCTTGGCCAGCTCGACGATATGCATGTGCGGCTCAATCTGGCTGCGCATGTTGCGATAGCTGTCGGTCAAGGTCAGCTCGATGCGGGCTTTGGGATATTCGGCCTGCAGGGCGGCCACCCGGCTCTGCATCTCGGCCTTGCGCGCGGCGAAATGTTCGTCGTCGAAGTCACGGATGATGTAGTGCAGGGTGCTCTCTTCCACGGTACCGCTCATCTGGGCCAGATGGAAGAAGCCCTCATACCCGTCGGTGCACTCCGGGGTCTGCTCGGCAGGCATGGCTGCGTGGAAGCGGGCGGCCAGGGTCTGGCTATTGATCATGTTTCCCTTTGCGGTGCCGGGGTGGACGTTGTTGCCGATAAAACGCACCGTGGCGCTGGCAGCGTTGAAGTTTTCATACTCCAGCTCGCCCAGTTCGCCGCCATCCACGGTATAGGCCCACTTGGCCGGGAATCTCTCCAGCGGGAACAGGTTGGCGCCGCGGCCGATCTCCTCATCCGGAGTAAAGCCGACCCAGATATCGCCACGTGGGATCTCGGGGTGGGCCTGCAGGTGGTCGATGGCGGTAAGGATTTCGGCAATGCCTGCCTTGTCGTCGGCGCCCAGCAGGGTGGTGCCGTCGGTGGTGATGAGATCCTGACCCAGATAGTTTTTCAGGAAGCGGTAGTCACGGATGGCGAGCACCTCGTCACCCTTGCCAAGGCAGATGTCGCCGCCCTGATAGTTTTCGATGATTTGCGGTACTACGTGCTCCGCCTCGTAGTCGGCGGTGTCCATGTGGGCAATCAGGCCGATGGCGGGTGCGTCCGGCTGGTTGCCCGGCAGGCAGCCGGTGAGGTAGCCGTGCTCATCCAGGGTGACCTGGCTCAGCCCCAGCGCCTTCATCTCTTCTTGCAGGGCACGGGCAAAGATCAGCTGGCCTTCGTTGCTGGGGCAGGCTGGATTGGTCTCATCGGAGCGGGTATGAAAAGTTACGTAACGCAGAAAACGCTCAAGCAGGGTATCCATTAGTCAGCCTCTAACCGATTGTGAGCGGTCATTGTGGCCAATCCGTGCGGGGCACTCATTGCGTCAGCGCAGGTTTTTCCCATTTTTTGACGCAAGGGAAGAGCGGCGAATGTGCGGCGCGCGGGGCAACGTCCGGGAGGGAGATCGCATAAATGTGGCATTTATTGCGATATTTAGGCGCTGGCGGTGGCGGCCAAATTCCCCTCTGCGACCGCACAGCAAGGCGTCAGCCCAATCATGGCGTTTTCACACACTTTTCAAGGGGAAACCGGGCTGTCGCATAACCTGCGCCATCCCAGAGCCCGCCTGCCCGCCAGCAAGATTTGATCGACTTATTAAAAGGGGATTTTGAACACTATTTTTTATTGTCACTGCCCGCGGTAAGTGTGTACACTCCGCGCCGATCCAAGGGCAACCCTGAAGCAGGCAGAGCCGCCAGAAACCCGACCGATCATACGCCTATAGGGCGAGGCACGCAGAAACGACAGACACTGCTGGGGAATGGTTTCTTTAATACCGGTTAGGCTCCGGTATCAGGGAGAACAACAGACTCTCATCCTTCATTTGACCGAGTGGGCCACCGGCTCATCATCTTCCCTTGTCATGGGCGGTCACTGACGATGAGGTGGGCTGTGGTTGTTGTCGTCTATCAACACGCATGCGTGCTGGCGCCTTCGCTTCTCTTCCTTGGAACCCTCTCCTTCTGTCGGGATCGCTGCCGAATGATGAACTGACGGCGTGGCTGATGTCGTCTGTCATCAAAGTACCGCGGCGCCACGGCATAGTGGCACCGCATACCGTTGAGCTTGATGTAAAGCCACCAGCCCCACATCAAGACTCGTTACTTCCCCAAGATCCACCAGGCAGCCTCTGGCTTGCCGCGATGTGCAAAGCGCTGGTTTGGGTGGCTGCGTCTCGTGATGGCAGCGCTCGCCGTACTCTGCACTAGATGGTCTGGATGTGATTGAGGGTAACGAAGGCGACTTTGGGTCGCTCATTTGCGAGGCATAGCCCATGACTAACTGGTCCAGCAAGGACTCCTTGAAGGTCTACAACGTTCCCTACTGGGGTGCGGGTTTTTTCAATATCAATGACGCCGGTCATGTGACCGTCGCCCCCGACAAATCACGCCCTGACGCGCATATTGTGCTCTCTGACGCCATCGAACAGTTGCGTCAGTCCGGGCTGACCACCCCCGTGTTGCTGCGCTTCCCCGACATCCTCAAGAGTCGGGTCGATGCGCTGTTCAACGCCTTTGGTCAGGCCATCGAGAAGTCAGGCTATGAAGGGGACTACCTCTGCGTTTACCCGATCAAGGTAAACCAGCAGCGTCGTGTCATCGAGACCATCAGCCAGTCCTACAGCGACAAGCCCCGGCTTGGCCTGGAAGCTGGTTCCAAACCGGAACTGCTGGCCGTGCTGTCCCATCACCATGAGCAAGGCTCGGTGATCGTCTGCAACGGTTACAAAGACCGCGAATATATCCGCCACGCCCTCCTGGGCAACCTGATGGGCCACAAGGTCTACATCGTGGTGGAGAAGCCCTCCGAACTGGAAATGGTGCTGGACGAGTCAGCTCGTCTCAACATCAAGCCCAACATCGGGGTGCGTGCCAAGCTCGCTTCCACCGGCTCCGGCATGTGGGAATCGAGCGGTGGCTCCATGTCCAAATTTGGTCTTTCCGCCTCCCAGATCCTGGCGCTGATCGAACGTCTGCGCGGGCTGGGCAAGCTGGATTGCCTGCAACTGCTGCACTTCCATCTGGGCTCCCAGATCGCTAATATCCGCGACATTCAGGGCGGCATACGCGAGTGCGGCCGTTTCTACGCTGAACTGCGTCGCCTCGGTGCCAACATCGAAGTTGTGGACGTCGGTGGCGGCCTGGGGGTGGACTACGAGGGAACCCGTTCCCAGAGCCACTGCTCCGCCAACTACAGCCTCTCCGAGTACGCCAACAACGTGGTATGGGGCATCGGCGATGTCTGCCGCGAGTTCGATCTGCCGCACCCGACCATCATCAGCGAGTCTGGCCGTGCCCTGACCGCCCACCACGCCGTGCTGGTCACCAATATCATTGGTGCCGAAGGGGTGGAGATGAACGACATCAGCGCGCCGGACGAAGATGCACCGACCATTCTGCAGAACATGTGGAAAGGCTGGCTGGATCTGCGCAGCGAAGATCCCTCCCTGCTGGAGATCTTCCATGACTCGGTGGCAGATTTGGGTGACGTGAATACCCAGTACACCATGGGCCTCTTGAACCTTGAACAGCGTGCCTGGGCCGAGATGCTGCACCAGAACACCTGTCTGGCACTCAAAGAGATGCTCAACCCGGTCAACCGCAACCACCGTGCGCTGGCTGACGAGCTGAGTGAAAAGCTGGCGGACAAGTGCTTTGCCAACTTCTCACTGTTCCAGTCCCTGCCGGATGCCTGGGGTATCGGTCAGGTATTCCCGGTGATGCCGCTGGCCGGTCTCGATCGTCCGCTTAGCCGTCGCGGTATCCTGATGGATATCACCTGTGACTCCGACGGTCAGGTCGAGCACTATGTCGACGGTTTGGGGGTCGAGAGCACCCTGCCAATGCCGGTCTACGGCGAGAACGAAGAGTGCCACGTTGGCTTCTTCCTGGTCGGTGCCTATCAGGAGATCCTGGGCGACCTGCACAACCTGTTTGGTGACACCCACTGCGCGGAAGTGTGGCTGGACGAAGAGGGCAAGATGGACATTCGCAACGTGGTGCGTGGCGACACCGTCGACCAGCTGCTGCGTTACGTCAACATCGACCCGTCCGTGATCCGCGAGAACTACCAGCGGATCGCCGCTCACCCGGCGCTGGACGATGCCACTCGCAAAGCCCTGCTCGACGAGCTGGAGCTGGGCTTGCAAGGCTACGCCTATCTGGAAGACGAATAAGCCTTCTGTTTGCCCCTCGCTTTTGAGGGAAAATGAAAAACGGCGCCTGCGGGCGCCGTTTTTGTTACCGGGGGCCATCCGGCGATTTGACGGGGCACTCGGCCCGTCTTCATTCGGATAACCGATGGTGGCTCGGGGCATCCGCAGGCCACAGATCTGGCAGATATCAGTCCCTTTCAGCTGCTTCCCTTGATCTGCATCAAGCTTGAACCTCGGTGGTTATTTTACGGTCAGGAGTGATGTTGATGGGATGTAACAAAAGGATGTGCATATGGAACTGAAAAGGGACCCGAGATGCTATACCGATGTCTGTATCGACGGTAAGTGGTATCACTACGACCACTGCAGCACCAACGTCTACATGCTGATGGGGGGCGCTGCGCCGAGCCTTCAGCTGGCCTATGAGCCGAGCAGCGAAGAGGAGCTGATCGAGATGCTCCAGCAGCTGGGGCGCTTCTGACTTACCGAATTGATGTCTTGCCATATGGCCATCGGGCGCGTTGTCACGATGGCCACCACTCTTTACCGCTGCACCTAATCTCGGCGGGTTTTATTGCCCAATAACCCCTTGCCAATCTCCAGCATGGCGACGGCCGCGGCGTAGCTGCTATCGGACTTGCCTATCTCATCCGCCACATAGAGAAAATTGGATTGGTACTTCTCGACGGCCTCTCGCGGGCTGGTTGCGTCAATAAAGTCCTCCTCCACCTCGAATCCTTGGGTCAGCAGTGCCGCCTTTTCACTCAGAAAAGTCGGAGATGCCATGTCGATAAAGGTGTATTGCTGCCGATTGGACGCCGGAATGGTAAAAAACTGGTATCTGGCCATGGGTAAATCCTCGCTTGAAGCGGGTGATAAATGACGTGACGCTGGTTTTAATCTGTGGCTCGCAGGCGGCTTGCTTGCCTCGACGTCGCAGACCGTGCGTGTCGGGAATGCCGCATTTTGTTTTCGTTCGAGACTACTTTGTTGGCGTTTGCCCGGCAAGTGGGCCGCAGAGATTTTCTGGATGATCCGAGCAACCGAGATGTTGTGGGCAGGGGCGAGACCGGGATAATGCCGGGCTCACGTTGAGCCCGGCTTGTCAGCGCTCTGTTACAGCACGAAGCTCTGTACCATGGCGCGCAGCTGTTCGGTGAGCTGGTGGATCTGGCGGGCGGCATCGCGGGCGGCGTTGGCCACTTGCAACGCCTCGTCGCTGCCATCGGAGATGCGCACCACGTTGCGTTCGATCTCGTTGACCACGGCGCCCTGCTGCTCGATGGCGCTGGCGATGATGGCGTTGGTATCGACCATCCGATCCACCTTCTCGGTGATGGCGCCAAAAGCCTGTTTTGCCTCCTGCGCCAGCCCGACCCCCTCCTGCGCTTCATGGCTGACCGCCGACATGGCGGTGACCGAGGCGCGGGCACCGGATTGCAGCTGTTCAATCATCTGCTGGATCTCGACGGTGGCCCCCTGGGTGCGGTTGGCAAGAGACCGCACCTCGTCGGCCACCACCGCAAAGCCGCGACCCTGCTCACCGGCCCGGGCCGCTTCGATGGCAGCGTTGAGAGCCAGCAGGTTGGTCTGTTCGGCGATGCCGCGGATCACGCTGATGACGCCGCCAATCTGACTGCACTGCTGCTCCAGCTGGCCTATGGTGTCGGCGGTACGCAGCACCTCGCGGTTGATATGGTCGATTGCCTTGATGGTTCGTTCCACCACATCCTCGCCCTGACCGACTACATTCTGCGCCTCCTGGGTCATGCGGGCGGCTTGCAGGGCGTTGCCCGCCATGTCTTGTGAGGTGGCGGCCAGCTCCTTGATGGCGGTAGCGACCTGATGGGTCTCCCCTTGCTGATCGGCAATGACCTCCTGCGAGCGGCAGGTGCGCGCTTCGATCTCGGTAGCGCTCTCCACCACGGTGACGCCATTTTCCCGCACTCGCAGCATCAGGGTGCGCAGGGTCTCCAGGGTCACGTTGTAATCCCGGCTGATGGCGGCCAGCTCGTCCTGACCAACGATCTCGATATGCTGGCTGAGATCCTGGGCGTTGACCCGGGCGGCAATATCACGCACCCGCCCCACGGTTTCGCGCAGGGAGAGATAGGCACCGATCATCAGGTAGAGGTAGAGCAGCAAGCTGGCGGTCAGCGGCGCTGTGACCCACCAGAAGTGGCGTTGGTTGGCGGTCAGCCGCTGATGCAGGTCGGCCTCCAGCCGCTGGCGTACCTGGCCTGCCAGTGCGGTGATGGCCTCGTCCATCTTATCCCCCAGTGCTTGCACCTCCTTGGTGGAGAGCTGCACCAGCTGATCCTTCATCATCTTGTTTTCAATGGTCTCGACCCCCTGACGCACCAGCTGTATCAGAGCATCGGTCTGCTGACCCAGCTCGGCGCGGTAGGCCGGTTCAATCTGGTAGAGCAGGGTCAGATCGGCCTCCAGCTCCTGCAGAGTGGCGTTGATCAGGTCGAGACGAAAACGCAGGCCGCTGTAGCCCTCGGCCTGAAACAGGCCGAAATCGGCGATGGTGGCGGCGCGATCCCGCACCTGAGCCAGCAGGTCGCGCAGCTGCGGCAACCGCTCGCTGGCGAGGATCACCATGTAGTAGGTACCGAGCGCCGGATCCTGGATCAGGCTGCTACTGGCGGTAATGTGCTTGTAGAGGTGGCGCACCTCGGTCAGCAGCTTGTCGTGGCGCAGGTTGCTCTGCTCCACTTCCAGCTTGCCCGCTTCACTCTGCAGGGCGGCCCAGCCCTGCTGGATCACCTCAAAGGAGGGGTTGTTCTGGCGGGTGTCGGCAAAGGCTTGCAGGCTCTGATCGACGGCTTGTGCGGCTGCCTTGACCTGATCATCACCGACCGGATCCACCTCATGGGCGTGACGGGTTACCAGATTGCGATGGGTGAGCAGGGCCTGCTCGATAGAGGGCACGGGGGCGAGATTGACCACTCCCGCCAGCTCGCGGTTGGCCTGGACGTTGTCATCCTGCAGCCGCCCCAGCAGATTGGTCATGCTGTAGGCCAGTGGCAGCAGCATCAGACAGGACCAGAGCAGGAATTTGTATTTGAAGGAGAGCTGATTGCCCAGCCGGATGGCGGGGTTGAAAATCCATTTCATGTTAAGCCTCGATACCTGAGTGCGGGCGTGAGTCGTGTTGCCTGAATAGTACTCCGAGCGGCCTCCCTTGGGTGATGGCCGGTTGCAAGTTGTGATCCCCTTGGCTTTTTACTTCCGGGCGGGGGCGCCGTCAGCCGAGCCAATAGAAAACGGGCCACCCGAAGGTGACCCGCGGTCGATAAGGGGAAACCGATCAGTTGAACGCCAGGAAGGGCGAGACACAGAGCAGCAGGCCGGTGACGATGATGATGTAGAGGGAGGTGCCCTTGTACTTGTGCAGCGCCGGTACCTGATAGACCAGATAAGCCGGGATGAGGCAACCCACCATGCCGAAGATGGGGCTGCAGATAGAGGTGAAGCTCAGTACCGGTGCGTTGAGCACGATGGCACCCCAGGAGAGCATGACGGTAAACACCATGATCCCTTTGCCTACCAATCCTTTGTTGATGCGGTTTTCCGGCAGCACCCGGCGCAGCAGGTTCATCGCCAGCCCCTGACAGGCTTCACGGAAACCGAGGTAAACGCCGAAGTAGGCGGTCATTACCGCGAAGATGTTGAGGGTGAGGCTCAGGAGCTTGAGGGTCTGGCCGGGCATCCCCTGGGCTACCATGGCCAGCGCGGAGATGTTCTCTTCGGAGGCTTTGACCGCCTGATCGTGGCCCATGGCCAGGGTGAAGGAGACCGCGTAGAAGAACACCACCACGAACAGGATGCCGAAGGCGATATTCATGGCGCGCATCGCCTTGAAGCGGGCCACTTCCAGCGACTTTTCCCGCGAGCGGTAGGAGATCACCATGGGGCTCAGGCTCTGGATAAAGAGGATAGAGGTGAGGGTAAAGGGCAGCATGATGATGGCATCCTTCATCCAGTCACCGGCGGCGGGCATGGCGGTGATGTTGGCCGCATCCCACTTGTCCACCATCATCAGGCCCAACACCGCAACAACGCTGATCTTGGTCAGCACCATAAAGGTGGAGATCTTGAACAGCAGGTTTTCGCCGCGCGAGGCCAGTGCCACCAAGCCACAGATCAGCACCAGACCGTAGAGGGGATTTTCCGAGAGCAGGCCGTCGGTGACGCCGAAGCTCTGCAGGAAGGAGGCGCTGTCATTGGTGATGGCGGTGGAGTAGACGAAGACCCAGATCACCAGCATCACGAAGTAGAGGGCGCCGAGCAGTACACCCCAGTTCTTGCCGAGGTAGCCGGTGATGACGCTGGGGTAATCCTTGCACTCCGGCGAGGTGGCCAGGGTGTTGATAAAGAGGCGTTGGAACATGTACATGGCGGGGTAGCCGATCACGGCCGAGAGCAGAAAGACCCACAAACCCATCAGACCCACCTGTACCGGCAGGAAGACGATCCCCGCGCCGATGGCCATGCCGATGCTCATGATGATCCAGCCCCAGTCGGTGCTGTCGAAGCGAACCGCTTCTTTCCATTCCAGCGTGCCCATCACGGGGCTGGCGAGTGTAGTGCTATGCGCGTCCATTAAAACCTTCTTTTTTGTAGGGATGTGGGAAAGCGGCGCAAATATAGTTGAATGAAACTGTCATAAACAATGCCCATAAGAGTACTTTTGTTCAAATCAGGATGGTGATCACGGTTTATATTGAGGCCGAAAGGTGCCTTTAAACGCCATTTTTGTATCTTTTTGTTGAATGGATAAAATAAAAAGCAAATAATGTTGAACGGAATGAGATTCATGATTGCAAAAAAAATTGCACAAACAGGAGTGGCTATATGAAACGCATCATCACAGCAGCAGCGGCACCTGACGCTATCGGTCCCTACAGCCACGGCACTGCCTATGGCGACCTTATCTTTACCTCCGGTCAGTTGCCGGTCTGCAAGCAGCAGGGTGGTGTGGTGGAAGGGGGGATTGCCGCCCAGACCCGCCAGTCACTGGAAAACCTGAAATCCGTGCTGGAAGCCGCTGGCGGCTCGCTGGATACCGTGCTCAAAACCACCTGCTACCTCGCCGAGATCAGCGATTTTGCCGCGTTCAACGAGGTCTATAAAGCCTATTTCCAGAAAGATTGTCCGGCGCGCAGCTGCTTCGCAGTGAAGGATCTGCCGATGGGCGTCAAGGTTGAAGTGGAAGCGATCGCCCATATCGCTCGTTAATGCTGATAAAAAGGTTCAAGTGATGAAACAAGCGTGGCAGCAGTATCTGCAGATTATTCAACAGGTTGTCAAACCAGCGCTGGGTTGTACCGAGCCAATTGCCGCTGCCTATGCCGCGGCTGTCGCCGCCCGGCAACTGGGCTGTGAGCCCGGTCGCCTCGAGGTCGCGGTGTCGGACAATCTCTATAAAAACTCGATGGGTGTCTATGTGCCGGGGACCGGCAAGATCGGTCTGGCCATTGCGGCCGCGGCCGGTGCTATCGGCGGCAACACCGATGCCGGGCTGGAGGTGCTGGCCGCGATCCAGCCAGAACAGGTGGATCGTGCCCAGCTGCTGATCGATGCCGGCAAGGTGCAGGTGAGCCGCACCGCCGCCCCCGAGTTTATCTTCTGCCGCGTGACCGTTTATGGCACTGATGACAAGGGTGAAGAACACAGCGCCGAAGTGACCCTGTGCGGCGGTCATACCCGCATCGTCGAGCAGCGCCGCGATGGCGAGGTGACCTTCACCGCTGATCAGAGCCAGGGCGGTGCCACCGGTTCCATCTGCGATGGGGTAGATATCAGCATCGCCGCCATCTACGAGTTCGCCACCCAGGTGGAGTTCGAGCAGATCAGGTTCATCCTCAAAGCCTCGGAGCTCAACGGCAAGCTCTCCGCCGAGGGGATGAACAACCCCTATGGCCTGGAGATTGGCCGCACCATGCAGCAGAACATCAATGCCGGTCTTATCGGCGAGGATGTGATGAACCGCATCGTGATGATGACGGCGGCAGCCTCCGATGCCCGCATGGGGGGGGCGACCCTGCCAGCCATGAGCAACTTCGGCAGCGGCAACCAGGGTATTGCCGCCACCATTCCGGTGATGGTGATTGCCGAGCGCTTTGCGGCCAGCGAAGAGCAGCTGGCTCGCGCCCTCATCATGAGCCATCTGGGCGCCATCTATATCAAGTCCCACTATCCGCCGCTGTCGGCCTTCTGTGGCAATACCGTGACCAGCGCGGCCGCCTCCATGGCCATGGTTTATTTGGCGGGCGGCAGCTTCGAGCAATCCTGCTTCGCCATCCAGAACGTGCTGAGCGACAGTGCCGGTATGGTATGTGACGGGGCGAAAGCCTCCTGCGCCATGAAGGTGAGTACCTCCTCCGGTGCGGCGGTGCGCGGCTTCCTGATGGCCCTCAACAGCCACTCGGTGTCGGGGCAGGGGATTGTCGCCGGTGACGTGGATCAGACCATCCGCAACGTCGGCCAGATGGTGAAGGAGGGCATGTCTGCCACAGACAGCACCATTATTGATATCATGTCCGCCTGATGTCCCTGTTGGTTGCTGCCCGGCGTCCATTGTCCGGCAGCAACCCTTGCAAGAAGGTCCCATTGTGAAGCTGCAAGAGTTGAGTCCGAGCGATTTTGAGATCCTCAAGTCGATGGAGAACATTGTGGATGGCATCGCCGCCATGTATGGCCAGCACACCGAAGTGCTGCTCCACAGTCTGGATGCGCGCAATCCCTCGATCGTCAAGATTGCCAACGGCCATATCACCGGCCGCAGTGTCGGCGCCCCCATCACCAACCTGGCGATGATGAAGCTCAAGAGCGGGCAGGATATCTCCAGCCCCTACATGACCAAGTGTGCCACCGGCAAGACCCTGCGCTCCATCACGACCGTGATCCGCAACGGGGAGCACAGGGCCATCGGGTTGCTCTGCATTAACAGCGACATGGATGCTCCGCTGCAATCCGTGCTACGGACCATGATGCCGGAGTGCATGCATCCCCACGAGAGCCATGCCACCCCGGAGGTGTTCGCCCGCAACATCGACGAAGCGCTCAACAGCACCATAGATACTGTCAGTGCCGAGGTGCGCGGCAACGAGGTGGTTCCCCCATCCCAGAAGACCCGGGTCATCGTCAACCAGCTGCACGACATGGGGATCTTCGAGTTAAAAGACAGTGCCCAGATTGCGGCGCGCCAGCTCGGGATCTCGGTCCACTCCATCTACCGCTATCTGCGGGAGATCAAGAAGGGCTGAGCCGATACACTCTGGCCAAATTGGCAGCAAACGGGTCAGCCTTGACCCGTTTTTTACGCCCGCTTTAGCCTCTCTGTTTGGGCCATCCTTCGGGCTCATCTGCTATCATCTTCCCCCTTTATTTTTCTATCTATCTGAACGTGCTGGAGAAATCATGTCTCGACTCATCTATCTGCTGCGCCATGGCCAGACCCGCTTCAATGCCGAGCAGCGTCTGCAGGGGTGTTGCAACTCCGATCTGACCGACAAGGGTGAGGCGCAAGCCATCGCCATGGGGCGGCGCCTTGCCGCCGAACTGGCGGATCCCGCCCGCTGGACCGTCTATGCTAGCCCGCTCGGTCGCGCCCGTCAGACTGCACTGCTGGTGTGCGAGCAGTTGGGGCTGGCGGCGGATCGCATCGTCTGGGACGATCGCTTGATGGAGCTGGGGATGGGGGAGTGGGAGAGCTGCCAGATCCCGGCGCTGCGTCTTGCCCACCCCGAGCTCGATACCGGCAAGGGGGACTGGTATCTGCAGGCACCGGGGGCCGAGAGCTTCGAGAGCATTCAGCGCCGGGCACACCAGTGGTTGCAGGATCCCGCCATCGCCGAGCGGGCCATCGTTATCTCCCACGGTCTGCTCGGTGCCATGCTGCGCGGCGTCTATGCCGATCTCGGCTATGAGGCGACCTGGTCACAGGAGTTGCCGCAAGATGCCTTCTATAAGCTGCAGGATGGCCACATCACCCGCATTGCCTGCTAGTTGCCGTGAGGTGGCACCATGGCATGGACCATGATGGCCACCTTCGGATGCCCATTTTTGCCGCAGTTCAACACATCAGAGCACCTTATCGCGGCAAGATGAGGTATCTTATGCCCCGATTTCATCCATTAAACGGATCCGAGACCCCATATGATCATCAAACCCAAGGTTCGCGGCTTTATCTGCACCACTACTCATCCGGTCGGTTGTGAAGCCAATGTTCGTCGCCAGATTGCTTATACCAAGGCCAAGGGCACCATCGAGAATGGTCCCAAGAAGGTGCTGGTGATCGGCGCTTCCACCGGTTATGGCTTGGCCTCCCGGATTGCGGCTGCCTTCGGTAGCGGCGCCGCCACCCTCGGCGTCTTCTTTGAAAAAGCGGGCACCGAGTCCAAGACCGGTACCGCTGGCTGGTACAACTCTGCCGCCTTCGACAAGGCAGCCAAAGAGGCGGGCCTCTACGCCAAGAGCGTCAACGGCGATGCCTTCTCCAACGAGTGCCGCGCCAAGGTGATTGAGCTTATCAAGCAGGATCTGGGTCAAATCGATCTGGTTGTCTACTCCCTGGCCTCTCCGGTGCGCAAGATGCCGGAAACCGGCGAAGTGGTGCGCTCTGCCCTCAAACCGATCGGCGAGGTCTACACCACCACCGCCATTGATACCAACAAGGATCAGATCATCACCGCTACCGTCGAGCCGGCGAACGAGGAAGAGATCCAGAACACCATCACAGTGATGGGCGGTCAGGATTGGGAGCTGTGGATGGCTGCCCTGCGTGATGCCGGCGTGCTGGCTGACGGCGCCAAGTCCGTGGCTTACTCCTACATCGGTACCGATCTGACCTGGCCAATCTACTGGCATGGCACTCTGGGTCGCGCCAAGGAAGATCTGGACCGCGCCGCTGCAGCCATCCGTGGCGATCTGGCTGCCAAGGGCGGCACCGCTCACGTGGCTGTGCTGAAATCCGTGGTGACCCAGGCCTCTTCCGCCATTCCGGTGATGCCGCTCTATATCTCCATGGCTTTCAAGATCATGAAGGAGAAGGGCATTCACGAGGGCTGCATGGAGCAGGTGGATCGCATGATGCGCACCCGTCTCTACGCGTCCGACATGGCGCTGGACGAGCAGGCTCGCATCCGCATGGATGACTGGGAACTGCGCGAAGATGTGCAGCAGACCTGCCGCGACCTGTGGCCATCCATCACCAGCGAAAACCTCTCCGAATTGACCGATTACACCGGCTACAAGCAGGAGTTCCTGCGCCTGTTCGGTTTCGGTCTGGATGAGGTCGATTACGATGCGGATGTGAATCCGGATGTGAAATTCGACGTGGTCGAGCTCTGAGTCTGACTCAAGTGAAAACGGGGCCCCGCGGGGCCCTGTTTTTTTGGCAAACATTTCGCTGATTTGCGGAATTTTATTATCAGCGATCACCTTTTTCCCATATCAAACCCGCTAGTCTTGCGCTGATCGGATCACAAACGGCATTGCCGAGGTACGGAAGCTATGACCACTCCAAACGAGGCGCCCAAGAAGCGCCAACTCCCCACAGTTTATACCCTGCTTTTCATCATCATCGCGCTGATGGCCGCCCTTACCTGGGTGCTGCCAGCGGGCAAATATGACTATGTCACCGCCAAGACCCAGCAGCCGGTGGCTGCAGCGGCCGTGGCCGATTACAGCGGCGACGAGCGGCTGTTGCCTATACCCGGCAGCTACACCGAGTTACCCGCCCACCCGCAGGGGGTGTTCGAGGTGCTCAAGGCCCCCATTCAGGGCTTTCACAAGGCGGCCGACGTGGCGCTGTTCGTGCTCATCATCGGTGGTTTTCTCGCGGTGACCATGCAGAGCGGTGCGCTTGATGCCGGGGTGGGGGCCATTGTGCGTGGCTTTGCCGGGCGTGAGCGGCTGCTAATTCCCGTGTTGATCGCCTTGTTTGCCCTCGGCGGCTCCACCTTCGGCATGGCGGAGGAGACGGTAGCCTTCTGGGCGCTGATCGTGCCGGTGATGATGGCGGCGGGCTTCGATCGCATGGTGGCGGCGGGCATTATCCTGCTTGGCTCCGGGGTCGGGGTGCTCGCCTCCACCGTCAACCCGTTTGCCACCGGTATCGCCTCGGGCTTTGCCGGTATTCCCATCGGTGAGGGGATTGGCCTTAGGGTTGTGCAGTGGCTGCTGCTGGTGATCTTCGCCTCCTGGTTCGTGATGCGTTACGCCAAGCAGGTACAGCAGGACAAGTCCCGCTCCGTGCTGGCCGATATCGTCTATGACGACGAGTTCTCCCAGATGAAGAGCGGCAACCTCGCCTTCACCGGCAAGCAGAAACTCACCATGCTGGTCTTCTTCGGCACCTTCCTGCTGATGATCTATGCGGTGGTGCCCTGGTCGGATTTGGGGATCGACGTACTGCCCACCTTTGGCTGGTGGTTTGACGAGCTCTCCACCCTGTTCTTCAGTGCCTCCATCCTGATTGCGCTGATCAACCGGATGCCCGAGTCCAACTATGTGGCGACCTTCCTCAATGGCGCGCGGGATCTGATCGGGGTGGCACTGGTGGTGGCGGTGGCGCGCGGTATCTATGTGGTGATGGAGCAGGGCGTCATCATCGACACCATTTTGCACTGGGCCGAAGGGCTGGTGACCGGGCTCTCCTCATCGGTCTTCATCCTGATGGCCTATCTGGTGCACATCATCCTGAGCTTCTTTATCCCCTCCACCTCGGGGCTGGCGACCGTCTCCATGCCGCTGATGGGGCCGCTGGCGGACTTCTCCGGCATCTCCCGGGATCTGGTGATCACTGCCTATCAGTCCGCCTCCGGCTGGATCAACCTGTTTGCCCCCACCGCCGCTCATCTGGTGGCCGGTCTGGCGCTCGCCAAGATCCCCTACGATCGCTTCGTACGTTGGGTGCTGCCCTTTATCATCGGCGTAGCCCTCATCACCATGGCGGTGCTGGTAGCCGGTGCCCTGCTGCACGGCTGATGGCACGAATTAAACCACAGATAACAAAAAGGCTCCCGCGGGAGCCTTTTTCATGAGCCTTGCTTACTGCTTGTAGCCCTTGAGGAAGCGGGCGAGGCGGCCGATGGCATCCTCCAGCTCCTCTTCGCGGGGCAGGAACACCAGCCGGAAGTGATCCGGCGCCGGCCAGTTGAAGCCGGTGCCCTGTACCAGCAGCAGCTTTTCCTGTTGCAGCAGGTCGAACACCATCTTCTGATCGTCGCGTATGTCATACACCTTGGGATCAAGGCGCGGGAACATGTAGAGCGCCCCCTTGGGTTTGACGCAGGAGACCCCGGGGATCTCGTTCAAGAGCTCCCACGCCTTGTCCCGCTGCTTGCGCAGGCGGCCGCCCGGCAGGATCAGCTCGTTGATGCTCTGATAGCCGCCGAGTGCAGTCTGGATGGCGTGCTGCATCGGCACGTTGGCACACAGCCGCATGGAGGCCAGCATCTCCAGCCCTTCGATATAACCGCGGGCACGGCCCTTGGGACCGGTGATGACCATCCAGCCCTGACGGAAGCCGCAGGCACGGTAGGCCTTGGAGAGGCCGTTGAAGGTCACCACCATCACATCGTCGCACAGGGTGCAGACGCTGGTGTGGGAGATATCGTCGTAGAGGATCTTGTCGTAGATCTCGTCGGCGAAGATGATGAGGTTGTGCTGGCGGGCGATCTCGATCACCTCCAGCAGGAACTCGCTGCCGTAGACAGCACCGGTCGGGTTGTTGGGGTTGATCAGCACCAGGCCGCGGGTGCGCGGGGTGATGCGGGCGCGGATGTCGTCGAGGTCCGGATACCAGTCAGCCCCTTCGTCGCAGCGATAGTGCACCGCATGGCCACCGGAGAGAGTGACGGCAGCAGTCCAGAGCGGGTAGTCGGGGGAGGGCACCAGCATCTCGTCGCCGTTGTTGAGCAGCGCCTGCATCGCCATCACGATCAGCTCGCTGGCGCCGTTGCCGATATAGATGTCATCGATATCGACCTTGCGCATCCCTTTTTGCTGGTAGTACTGCATCACCGCCTTGCGGGCAGAGAAGAGCCCCTTGGAGTCGCAGTAGCCCTGGCTCAGCGGCATGTTGAGGATCACATCCTTGATGATCTCTTCCGGCGCATCAAAGCCGAACGGGGCCGGGTTACCGATGTTGAGCTTGAGAATGCGGTGGCCTTCGTCTTCGAGACGGCGAGCTTCTTTATGCACCGGGCCGCGGATGTCATAGCAGACATCGTCGAGCTTGTGCGACTTGTCGATTGTGAACATGGTGACAGTGATTCCTTCCCCACAGGGACGCGTTGGCGAAAAAGGCGGTTTTTAGTATCAAATATCTTTTCCCCTATTCTTCACAGAATTGAATGCTAGAACAATCTTCTTTTTAGTAGATATTCCTGATTTTTAGCCCCAAAACAGAGTTATTAAAAGGTTAAATTCAGCACGATCGTTTGTGCTTGGCAAGGTTCACCAGTGAAAGATGGGGGAGTGATTAACAAAGCTACTCTACTGTGTTGAAATCTTCACGCTCTCTGGCACGATTGGCTTGTGTAAAAAAGCCTCTTCATCGTCATTTCCGACGAGAAAAAGCTGATACAACTGGCACTGGCCAGCGCATATTTCCCCTTTCCCGTCCTGTTCTATCTGCAGAGGTATCCCATGCATGCACCCACACCCGGTCGCTATCGTCACTTCAAGGGGGGCTACTATCAGGTGCTGACCCTGGCCAGCCATACCGAGACAGGCGAGCAGCTGGTGATCTATCAGTCGGAACAGGATGGCGCCGTCTATGCCCGTCCAGTCGCCATGTTCATGGAGTGGATTGAGCATCAGGGTCAGGTGGTCAGCCGATTTTCGCCGATCAAGTGATCCGCTGGTGTGGCCCTGAATTGTTGATCAACAAATAGACAGAACAGGCCTTTGGAGTCATAAGTTGTCGCATGAGGCTCCTTGTTGGCAACAGCCTCTGTGTGGCTTGCTACTGATAAATATCTCTATTAATCAACCAATTGTGACTTGAGTCACGTTTTCTGGCGACTGGTAACCGGGTTCGCATCGGCTATTGCTGCTCCCATAATGCTGCGCGTGTTAACGCATGGCCCCTTTGCGGGCCTTTTTATCTCATCTTATCGGGAGACATACAGTGAAACCTGTTGCAGCAGAGTTTTTGGGAACCTTCTGGCTGGTATTGGGAGGTTGTGGCAGTGCCGTGCTGGCTGCAGCCTTCCCCCATGTGGGGATCGGCCTCTTGGGCGTATCGCTGGCATTCGGCCTGACCGTGCTGACCATGGCCTATGCCATCGGCCATATCTCCGGTTGCCATCTCAACCCGGCCGTCACCATCGGTCTGTGGGCTGGCGGTCGTTTTCCTGCTTCCGGCGTGCTCTCTTACATCGTGGCTCAGGTGCTGGGGGCAATTGCCGGTGCTGCTGTACTCTATGTGATTGCCAGTGGCCAGGCCGGTTTTGATCTCTCCGCCGGCTTTGCCTCCAACGGCTACGGTGAGCACTCTCCGGGCGGCTACAGCATGATGGCGGCACTGGTGTGCGAAGCTGTGATGACCGGCTTCTTCCTGTTCGTCATCATGGGCGCTACCGACAGCCGTGCGCCAGCTGTGCTTGCTCCGGTTGCCATCGGCCTGTGCCTGACCCTGATCCATCTGGTGAGCATTCCGGTGACCAATACCTCGGTCAACCCGGCCCGCAGTACCGGCGTTGCGCTGTTTGTCGGTGACTGGGCGGTCAGCCAGCTGTGGTTGTTCTGGGTTGCCCCGATTGTCGGTGCCATTCTGGGTGCGCTGGCTTATCGCCTGGTGGCGACGGAGCAGAAGTAATCATTTGCGAAACAAAGTGTGGTATCGACACGCCTGAGGGCGTGTTTTTTGTTTCTGGAGGAGTGAGATAAGAGAACTAACCAAGCCAAACGTCAGAGTCCCTTGGCCTGCAGCATCTCTTTGTAGCGCTGATGGAGCAACTGGACGCGCTCCACATAAGCGCGCGTTTCCGCATAGGGTGGGATGCCGCCATGTTTTTGTACGGCGCCCGCCCCGGCGTTGTAGGCCGCGGTCGCCAGCGCAATGTTGCCGTCATACTGCTTGAGCAGTCCCGCTAGGTATTTCACCCCGCCGAAAATATTCTGTTCCGCCAGCAGGGCATTGCCGACCCCCAGCTCCCGCGCCGTGGCAGGCATTAGCTGGGTCAGCCCCATCGCCCCCTTGCGGGAGACCGCCAGTGGATTGAAAGCCGATTCGGCGTGAATGAGCGCTCGGATCAGCGCAGGCTCAACCTGATAGGTCTTTGCTGCTGCCTTGATGGTGCTGGCATAGTCATAGAGAAACAGTCCTGTGGTCTGCCAGTTGACGCTGGATTTGGGGTCGCAGGCGAAGCAGTCGTTGAACAGCAGCAGTTCGTAATGGCCCTGTTCGGGCGCCATATCGGAGTAACGTACTACCCCGTTTTGCTGCACCGATTTATAGACCTGGATCTGCTTCTTGCCGCCAGCGGCGGTTGCCGCCGTTTGAGCGGTGTCGGGTTGTGGGGCGGGCGCAGCATGATTGACCGGGCGCAAGGGAGAGGGGGCTGCGGTCAGGAAGACCACCTCCGCGGGAGGGGGCGTCTGGCTCCATCCACTCAAGGGGATCAACACCATCTGGCCTGCCAGCATCCATGCTTTCAACCGTCACACTCCTTCCCTAGATCATCATGTTGAGTAAAGCACCATGGCGAGTGCAGAACAAGCGTACAAACAGGGAGTTGTGAAGTGGAGGGGGGATTTGACCGAGGGACGGGGGGATGCCGGAGTATGGCCAGGAGAGGCGCCAAAAGGTGGAATTTTCCGGTAGCTAATGGTCATAAGCGTCTTAGGGAAGTGCTCCAGCATGCTCGCTTTTTTGTTAATAAAAGGCATGCTATCTTGCTGGTGTAAGCTGGTCTGGCTAGTTAGTTTCAATCTATCTTATCTACTGATTATAAAGGAATTTTTTGTGTCAGGAATGCTGGCGATGGAACTCATCTTCGAGGAGTACTGTGACGCCGATCTCTCTCTCATCAAGGATTATTACGAGACGACTTTTTCCCACTATGTGCCGGATCTGGCAGAGCGGGTCTTTGTCGTACGTGATGCTCACTGGCTGGTGGGGGCGGTTCGGTTGCGGGACGAGGAGGAGTTTTATCATCTGTGCGGCTTTCGTCTGTTGCCTCACTACCAGTCGCTGGGATTGGGTTCACGGCTGTTGCAGCACGCCTGTCATGGTCTGGAGGACAAACCGGTAGTCTGTCAGGTACTGCCTTTCGAGAAACCCTTCTATCTCAAGGCCGGTTTTGCCGATATCTCCCTCAACCAATTGAGCGGTTCACTCTTCTCCCTTTATGAGCAACAGCAGCAGCAGGGTTATCAGGTGGAGCTGCTGGTACGGGATACCAGCCAGCCCCTCCTGAATTGAGCGGGCTAGCGGGGTCTGGTCAGCAGGTGGATTTTGCCCGGTGACAGCTCCAGCCCCAGCAGGTTTTCTTTCAGCCAGGCTTGTTGCGGATCCTTGTCATCCAGTCGGTAAACCGGTTTGCTCTCAAGACGCTTCTCCATGCTCTGCAGCAGCATACCGAGCATCATGCCGAACTTTCTCTCTGCCGCCTCCGGTTCCAGCTTGTACTCCACCAGTTTCATGTTGTCGAGAAACAGCGCGCTCTGGCTCTTGTCATAGCGGGGTCTTGCCTCATAGGTCATCTGCAGGCGGGCGTCATATTCGGTATTGTCGGGCAGGGCGATCTTGAGCTTGCCCTTGCCATAGACTCGGGCGGTGTCTGGCTGTTGACGGCCAATCTGGACATCGCTCTGCTCCAGCTTCACATGGGCCTTTATGATGCCGGGCAGCTCCAGCTGTTTGTCGACTTGCACCTGGGATTGCAGGTACTGATTGATCTGCTGCTCATTGATGTCATATGAGCCTTGACCTAGCATGGCCAGGCTGAGCAGCATGGATTGCAGAATCATGGGGGCAACCTGATAGAATGGATTTGCCTTACAGCATACCATTCCTGACTGGCAGGATCTGCCGACCACTGTTTGTTGATGAAAAGGAGTTACCGTTGCTAAACGGTCTGGAACATGATCTCCACCTGCTGTTCTCCCGCTTTCTGGGCTGGCTGCTACTGCTTTTTCATACCGTTATCGTCGCGGGTGTGTCGTTTCGGGTAGTGATGAAACGCCGCCCCATCGGGGTGTCGCTGGCCTGGCTGGCGCTGATCTACGCCATTCCGTTTGCCGGCGTCGGCTTTTACTTGCTGTTTGGTGAAATCAAGTTGGGGCGCCGCCGCGCCGAGCGGGCACAGGCCATGTATCGCCCTTATGCCATCTGGATTCGTCAGTTGGCCCGCCTTTTCCCACAGCATTGCTGCGAGGTGGGGGAAAAGGCCCAACCATTGCACGATCTGATCCAGGGGCGGTTGGCCATGCCCATGCTCTCCGGTAACCGGATGACTCTGCTCAGCCAACCCGACCAGATCCTGCATGAGATTGCTCAGGATATTCGCCGCTCGACGTTATCATGCTATCTGGAGTTCTATATCTGGCACCCCGGCGGTGATGCCGACGAGGTGTGTGAAGCACTGATGGAAGTCGCGCTGCGCGGCGTGGATTGTCGTTTGTTGCTCGATTCGGTGGGCAGCAAGCACTTCTTCCGCTCCGGGTGGCCGAAAAAGCTGCGCAAGGCGGGGGTCAAGCTGGTGGAGGTGCTGCCGGTCGGCGCCTGGCGCATTCCGTTCCAACGGCAGGATTTGCGAATGCACCGCAAGTTGGTGGTGATCGATGACAGGGTGGGTTACACCGGCTCCATGAACATGGTGGATCCCCGTTTCTTCAAGCAGGATGCAGGGGTCGGCCAGTGGGTCGACATCATGATCCGGGTGCAGGGGCCCATGGTGCCGCTGATGTGGTCGATCTTTGTCTGGGACTGGGAGATGGAGACCGGCGAGCGGCTGCTCGACAGTCTGCAGCATGAGCCGGAGGCCTGGCCCCAGACTAACTACCGCGCCCAGCTGATCCCGTCCGGCCCCTTCGTCGGCGGTGACTGCATCCAGCAGAGCCTGCTGCTGGCCATCTATCAGGCGCGCAGCCATCTGGTGCTGACGACCCCTTACTTTGTGCCCGACGATCCGCTGGCGGCCGCACTGAGTTCGGCGGCGGCGCGCGGGGTGCAGGTGCAGCTGGTGTTGCCGGCACGCAATGACTCCATCATGGCCAATTACGCCTGCAACGCCTTTATGGAGGAGTTGCTGGCGGCCGGGGTGGAGATCTACCGCTACGATGCCGGTCTGCTCCATACCAAGAGCGTGCTGGTGGATGATGACTTCGCTCTGGTGGGGACGGTCAATCTGGATCGGCGCAGCCTCTGGCTCAACTTCGAGGTGACCCTGCTGGTGGACAACCCCTCGTTCGTGGCCCAGATGACCCGGCTGGTACAGGGCTATATGGCGGAAGCCACCCCGATGACCCTGGCCCAATGGCAGGCCCGCCCCTGGTACAAGAAGGCGATGGAGAACATCTTCTATCTCTTCAGCCCCTTGCTGTGATGTTGTGGCGAGCCGCAAGAAAGTGGACTCTCCATCTGATTGGACTTGCCTAGCCCCGAGTCCGCCCCGTAGAGTGCAGTGACAACTCCCTGGAGACACATGGATATATGAAAAAGATAGTGGCCCTCGCCGTGGGTGCGGCACTGGTAGGTGGTGGTCTGGCTGCATGCTGGTACACGGGCAACAGCTTCGACAACATCATGGCGGAGCAGATCGCCAAGGTAGAGCAAGAGACCGGTATCGACATGCAGTGGCAGCCGGGTAGCAGCAACCTCTTCACCCGTGACGGGGTCCTGAAGGTCGTGGTGACGCCGGAGGAGCTGGCTGCCATCGACAGCGAGCTGGAGGGCAGTCAGCCCATCGAGTTGCAACTGGTGGTCAAGAGCCAGATCCTGCCGCTCTATATCAAGAGCCACTTCCTGCTCGATACCCATAATGGCACGCTAGCGCCGGTTTTCACCGCACTGGGCATGGAGCAGTGGGAACTCGGTCTGGAGTCGGTCACCAGTCTCTGGACCCAGGGTAACAGCAGCCGTTTCTGGGCCAATGAATTCAAGATCAAACAGGGGCTGGACGAGTTCAGCTTCCTGCCCCTGAGCGGCGAGTTCCACGGCAATCTGGAGGGGAATGGTCACCTCACCATGACCTGGCAGGGGATGACGGTCCATGAAGAGCAGAGCAAGATGGACTTGGTGCTGGCCGATCTGAAAGGGAGTGCCGACATTGCCGAGATCAGCGGTGTGCTCCTCTCGCCCCAGAGCGAGATGACCCTCTCGGCCCTCACGGTACAACTGCCTGACAGCGTCAAGGTCGCCCTGCAGGGGATGACTACCGAGACTCAGCTGACTGGTGATGATGCCCAGACCCTCTCCAGCAGCTATCAGATGAAAATTGCCAAGCTGGATCTGGAGAACGAGACCGACACCCTGGCGGTGACCGACAGCAAGTTGGCGCTCAATCTCAACGGTCTGGATCTGGAAGGGTATCAAGGGCTGCAGGCCGCCGGTGGCAAGGGGGTTGAAGATGCAGCCATCCAGCAGGCGCTGGACAAGATGCTCAAACGTGGCGCGACCCTTGAACTGGCCGGTCTCAGCGCCAAGCTCAACGGTGAGGCGGTGACCATGAAGGGAGACGTGAAGCTGGCCTCCACCTCGCTGGAGCAGCTGTTCAACAGCGATGCGGGAATGCAGGCCCTCTCCGGCGTGCTGCATGCCAGCCTCAGCGACAAGCTGGGCAAGGCGGTGCCGCAACTGGCCCCCATGCTCGATCAGCTGACCCTGATGGGTTATCTGAAGGCCGACAAGCAAGCGCTGACCTCCGAGCTGAAGCTGGAGAAGGGCGCGGTGACGGTAAACGGTCTGCCGCTCTGACACTCGGCGCAGAAACAACAACGGCTCCCGCGGGAGCCGTTGTTGTTTTTGGCGTTTGCATACGGGCCGTGTGGGCGAATTACTTGAAGACCACCGTCTTGTTGCCGTAGACGAACACCCGCTCGTTCAGTACCAGCTCCAGCGCGCGGCTCAGCACCGATTTCTCCACATCCCGACCCGCCTTGGCCATGTCGTCCGCACTGAAGGCATGACCGACGTGGATCACGTCCTGTTCGACGATGGGGCCTTCATCCAGATCGTCGGTCACGAAGTGGGCGGTGGCTCCGATCAGCTTGACGCCGCGATCAAACGCCTGCCGGTAGGGGCGGGCACCGATGAAGGCGGGCAGGAAGGAGTGGTGGATGTTGAGGATCTTGCGCGGATAGGCCTCGACGAAGCTCGGGGTCAGCACCCGCATGTACTTGGCCAGGATCACATAGTCAGGCTCATAGCTGTCGATAATGGCGCGCACCTGCTCTTCATGTTCGGTCCGGCTCAGATCCTCGTGACTGACGGTGTGGAATGGGATATCGAACTTGCCGGTGAGCTCGGCCAGGGTATCGTAGTTGCCGATCACCGCAACGATATCCATATCCAGCGCGCCTGCGTAGTTCTTCATCAGAATATCGCCGAGGCAGTGGGTCTCCTTGGTAACCAGGATGACGATGCGCTTCTTGCCCGCCTTGACCAGACGGCGTTGGGCACCGGTGGGCAGGGCATCATCGAGGTCGGCCAGCAGGGTCTCGTCGTTGAAGCGTCCCTCCAGCTCGGTACGCATAAAGAAGCGGCCATTCTCGTGATCCACAAACTCATCGTTCTTGATGATGTTTAGCTGGTGCTTGTAGCAGATGTTGGTGATCTTGGCGATGAGCCCTTTGGCATCCGGGCAATCCGTGAGCAGTATTTTCTTTTCCATCTCTGTCATTTTCCGTTTGTGGTGTTGGCGCTGCTGTCTGCGCCGGCAGCGTTGTTCAGGCTCTCTTTTCGGGCCCTGTTTTTTGGTTTCGGGAACTATGCCATAAACCGATCCGAGCCATAAAGAAATTCGCCAGTCATGGCCTCTCGCACTGGCGAGCGGGCCGCAGAGCGGGATCCCGGGCGCAATGTTGAAATGCTTTTCAGCCTGCGGGAGATTTTGGCTGGTATCTGCAACCGTTTTTCTTTAGGCTGTCTGCGCTTATTCTCAGGGCGGGGTGCAATTCCCCACCGGCGGTATCCCGATTGACTCGGGGAGCCCGCGAGCGCCCGACTTGGCTGATTGCCGGGTCGGGGTCAGCAGATCCGGTGAGATGCCGGAGCCGACGGTCATAGTCCGGATGAAAGAGGATAAGACAGACCTTGCCGTGTTGGCCCTTGTGGGCTGGCCGCTGCATGCCCGTCTCTGTCTGCCTTTCCATGCCCTGATTCTGGTCCTTGTCTTGTTTAGGAGTTTTACCATGAATCAGTCTCTACTCAGTGAATTCGGTGATCCCGTTGCCCGTGTCGAAGCGGCCCTGTCTGCCTTGCGTGCCGGAGGCGGCGTGCTGGTGGCCGACGATGAAGATCGGGAGAACGAGGGCGACCTCATTTTCGCCGCCCAATCCATGACCAATGAACAGATGGCGCTGATGGTCCGCGAGTGCTCCGGCATCGTCTGCCTCTGCCTGCCCGACGAGCGGGTTCGCCAGCTCGAACTGCCGATGATGGTGGAGGCCAACTCCAGCCACTACCAGACCGCCTTTACCGTGACCATCGAAGCGGCGCAGGGGGTCACGACCGGTGTCTCGGCTGCTGATCGCATCACCACCATCCGTGCAGCCATCGCAGACGGCGCCAAACCGGGCGATCTGCACCGCCCGGGTCATGTTTTCCCGCTGCGGGCGCGAACCGGTGGGGTGCTTACCCGTCGTGGTCATACCGAAGCGACGGTCGATCTGATGCAGCTGGCTGGCCTCAAACCGTTTGGTGTGTTGTGTGAATTGACCAAAGAAGATGGCTCGATGGCGCGTCTGCCAGACCTTGTTGCGTTCGGTCGCAAGCACCAGATGCCGGTGCTGACCATCGAGGATCTGGTGCAATATCGTCAATTGTTGTCAGAACGTACAGCCTGAGCCTCATACGAAATTGTAATAAGGCAAAAATTTGGTTAACCTTTGTCCGAGCCCCCACCACACGGCACTCATTTTTTAGACGAATCTGGACAAAAACTGTTCATTCAAAAAAAAATGAGGGTTTTAATGCATTTATCTGTGGTGGGGACTATGCAAAGTAGGATTTTTTTGTGCCATAATCACGCCGCTTGCTAAACGTCTGGCGAGTTCAAGGGAGCTTTAAAAATGAAAAAATTGTTGTTGGTAGGTGTTGTTGGTCTGTCCGCTCTGCTGGGCGGTTGTGCAAACACCAGCGAACTGGAAACTTCCGTTCAGAATCTGTCTAACAAAGTTGACCAACTGGCTCAAGATGTTAGCGCAGTTCGTGCTGATCAGTCCAAAATCGCTGCTGATGTTGCCGAAGCCAAGCAAGAAGCTATGCGTGCTAACCAGCGCATCGACAACATGGCTACTTCCTACAAGAAGTAATCCATGCGAAAAAAATGGCGCAGTTTTGCGCCATTTTTTTTTGCCTGAAATTCACAGTATCTCCACTATTCCCACAGCACCTTATTCCCACAGTACCTTCTTCGTACTTGACCCATGAGGTCATGCCGGTCTCCCGGCACTCCCCCATCATTACCAGCCAGTTCGATTCCGATCAGTAGAGCAGACTATAGAGTTTGCGACGGTAGCTCTGCGCCTGTGGTGTGTTACCCATAGTGGCGAGAATATCGAGATAGGTCTTTCTGGCTTCGCCGAATGCCAAGTCCCGTTTGAGGATCGCCAGCAGCAGTTCCAATGCCTCTTCCTGACGGCCGGCCTGGTTGTATTGCACAGCAAGTTCTTGTGCCAGACCAAAATCATCAGGCTGTTCTGCATGACGGGCTTCCAGCGCGCGCAGTTCCGGGCTGTCTGCCGCTTGCAGGGCCAGCGCCAGTCGTGAGCTCAGGGTATGGAAGTGACTTTCCTGTGCCACCATCGGGATGGTGCCGAGGCGCTCCTGCGCTTCATCCAGCAGGTTGAGGTCGAGCGCGGCCTGAATGAGCCACAGGCTGATGTCGTGACGTTCAGGGGCCAGCTGGTGTGCCTTGGTCAGATGGGCATAGGCGATGCTGGGCTGCTCGTCAGCCAGTGCCTGTTGCCCCTTGGCCAGCAACTCTTCCTCTTCTTTGGGGGTGAAGGCGGCGAAATACTGGCGCAGGGTGGCTTCATCCTGCGGCCCTTCGATGATCCCCTGTTCGTCAGGGCGACCCTGATGGAACAGCACCAATGCGGGTAGGGCGCGCAGGCCGAGCTGGCTGGCGAGCGGTTGCAACTGGGGATCGTTCATATCCACCTTGGTCAGGGTGACCTGCTCATTAGCGGGCCCAACCAGTGATTCGATCAGCGGTGTCATCCCCTGACACTCCGGCATCTGCGGAGCATGGAAATAGATTACGACCGGCTTCTTCATGGAGGCATCGATCAGTTCAGCGTGAAAATTCTGGGGAGTAATGTCGACGATCATGAGTTGGACTCTTCAGAAAGGGTGTTGAGTAACATGGGGTTGAGTGACTGGTAATTCAAGCGCTCATCAAGCCGGTAAAAGGTCACGGGGGTTGCCGCCGCCGCGAGACTGAGCCAGCCGCTGGCAAAGGGCCAATCCTGTACCTGATAAGGGGTGTCATCCAACCGGTTGTCGAGTCGCCACTCTTCATCCGGGAGAAACCGCACCTTCTCCAGCCCCGCCGCTATGCCGCCACCGTGGGCTTTCAGTACCGCCTCCTTGCGTGACCAGAGCCGGTAGAAGGCACTCTCCTGCTCTGGAGCAGGCAGCGCGCAGAGCCACTCATATTCACTCTGTGCATAAAACCGGCGGGCCAGGGGGAGGGGGTGATGCCGCCGTTTGCCCAGTTCGATATCCACCCCAAGCTGCCCCTGCGGGCAGAGCGCCAACACCAGCCAGCTGCCACTGTGGCTCAGATTGAACTGCCAAGCATCATCATGCAGTTGGGGCTTGCCGTGGGGGCCGTTGCAAAATTGCAGGCTGGCGGCAGGGCGTTGCAGCCTCTCGGACAACAGCTGGCGCAGCAGGGCGCGGCTCACCAGATATTCCTGACGCCGTTCAGGATGGGTCATGGTTTGCCAGATATGCAGCTCATCGGTTGACAACCATTCAGGCAATTGAGCAAGCAGTGCCTGGCATACCCTGGCCGGTTTTAACAAAAAAAGATCGGTTTCGATCATGATTTTTCACTTTAAAGAGGTGCTGAAGCAGGGATAAAAGCCAGTTATCTATGAGGCCAAAGGTCCTTTTTGCGATTGTATATTGTTTGGGCATGATCACATTAATTATGAAAAATCGTGCATTTCCTTGCAAAAATGTGAGCTTGATAGGGATTTTCACTTGCCTCGATAGAATTCTTGGATATAGTCGGGTGCTGTTGCCTTATAAATTGCCCTTTGGGGCCGTATTTTAACAAGATTTACTATTTTGCGGGGATAAAGGATTGCGCTACCTGATGCTACTGCTGGTCGCGCTCGGAATGGCGGGTTGTGCTTCGGCACCCCAACCCGAGGTCGCGAGCAAGATCGAAGTTTCCATGATGGAACCCGTTATTGAACCGGAAGCTTCGCAGACACCCGATGTGAATGAAATCCTGACAGTATACAAAGAGTGGCGCGGTACCCCTTACCGCTACGGTGGTACAACCGAACGTGGTATCGATTGTTCCGCCTTCGCCCGTGAAGTGTTTCGCAATGCGGTCGGTATTGAACTTCCCCGCGATACCCGCTCTCAAGTTCACGAAGGGACGCGCGTTTCCAAGCAGGATCTGGTCGAAGGTGATCTGGTCTTCTTCAAAATCAATCGTCGTCTCAACCACGTTGGTATCTATGTCGGGAATGGCGAATTCATTCACGCCTCGACTCGAGCCGGTGTGACCCGCTCCAAGCTGGACAGCCAATACTGGCGCAGCAAGTTCTGGCAAGCTCGCCGGATCGATATCTGAGTCAGGCTGGACAAACGGCTCGCAGTACGGACTGTTTTTCCAACCTCACTTGAACCGGGCTCGATAGCCCGGTTTTTTATTGCCCTCGTTTAGACTTTCCCGAGTCAAATCACTATAGTGTGGGCCCGTTTTCTTCGGCAGGCTCAGCATGAAACCCCGCATCCCATCAGCTGGTGGCCCCAAGTCGGGCGACCGTAAATCCGGACTTCACTCCCGTAATCGCCATGAGGCGGGTTACGACTTTGAGGCGCTCTGCCTGCGAACTCCCGAGTTGGCCGTCCACGTATTTATCAATGACTACGGTACCCGCACCATCGATTTTGCCAATCCCGATGCAGTGAAGTCCCTCAATCGCGCCCTGCTGGCCCATCACTACGGGATTGCCCACTGGGACTTGCCTACCGGTTACCTCTGCCCGCCTATCCCGGGACGGGTGGACTACCTGCACTGGGCGGCCGATCTGTTGGCCGAGAGCGCAGGCCAGCTCCCTACCGGCAAGGGGGTGAGAGTGCTGGATATCGGGGTGGGGGCAAACTGCATCTATCCGCTGCTAGGCTGCCGCGAATATGGCTGGCGTTTTGTCGGATCGGATATCGATCCGGTCTCGGTCAAGGCGGCCACCCTGCTGGCCAAGAGCAACGGGCTCGGCAATCAGATTGAGTGTCGCCTGCAGGGAAACCCCAACCATGTGTTTCGCGGCATCATAGGGCCAAAGGAGCGCTTTGCCCTGACGCTGTGCAATCCGCCGTTCCATGCGTCGCTGGAAGAGGCGAGCAAGGGGACGGAGCGCAAGCTGCGCAATCTGGGCAAGGAGGTGACAGGCGCTCCTGTGCTTAATTTTGGCGGCCAGAAGGCCGAGCTCTGGTGCGAAGGGGGCGAGGCGGCGTTTCTGGCCAACATGATTGCCCAGAGCAAGGAGTTTGCCACTCAGTGCCTCTGGTTCAGCTCGCTGGTGTCGAAAAAAGAGAACCTGCCGGGGGCGAAAAAGGCGTTGAGCCGGGTGGGGGCGCGTCAGGTACGGGTGATCGACATGGCGCAGGGCAACAAGGTGAGCCGGATCCTCGCCTGGTCCTTTCTGGATGAAGAGGGATTGCGTCGCGGCTGGTCGAGCGCGCGCTGAGTCCCCACCACAAGGCCCGATGAGGGCCTTTTTTCATGATGAGCCCCGCGAATTTCCCCTGCTGGCGGCATCTTTGGCAATCGATTTCCTCATTGGCAGATCGTGCTGGTTTACATGGTGTAAGTAGTTACTTCCGCCTTGGTACAGGTGTACGCCGAGATTTTTTTGCACTTACAGCTGAAACTTTAATAAAATAGGACTGGTTAGACCTCTTTACAGGCAATGAATCACATAGGGATCGAAACATGAAAGTTGTCGATTTTCTGAAGCGCAAGCGCGAAATTTTGGCGCAGCACCCCTTTGAGCTCAAGGATTGGCTCTCACCGGCGATCCGCGACTACTGGCGTGAGTTTCAGCAAAAGGCACATCTTCACCCTTTGCTGGGTCGTGTACTGGACTTGCAAACCGAGACCCAGAGCGAGCAGCAACAGGATGCAGCAACCGTGGCACGGGTGGCCAACGGTCAGCCTGCCGTGGCTCAGGAACCCGCTGTGGAGCTGGGAGCCGAGGCTGCCGAGCTCTATGCCGCCCTGCAGGCTCGCATTGGTGAAGAGACCCATGTGGGCGAGTGGCTGCACGTCAGCCAGCAGATGATCGATCAGTTTGCTGCCGTGACCGGGGATCATCAGTGGATCCACACCGATCCGGAGCGCGCGGCCGCCGAGTCGCCTTTCAAGACCACCATCGCCCACGGCTTCCTGACCCTGGCGCTGCTGCCGCAGTTGACCGGCTCGGTCGATGAGGCCACCCCCGAGTTCCCGACCGCCCGCATGGTGGTGAACTTCGGGCTGGATCAGGTACGTTTCCCGTACCCCATCAAGGTGGACAGCAACATCCGCGCCCGCACCAAGCTGGCCCGGGTCACCCCCATCAAGGGTGGGCTGGAGCTGCTCAAAGAGATCAAGGTGGAGATCGAAGGGATCCGTCGCCCGGGTTGCGTCATCGAGTCGGTGACCCGCATCTACTTCTGAGCCCCTCATCGGTATGAATGGTGAAACGGGCCCGCTGTCGTGTGCAACGAACAGCGGGCCCGTTTTTTTGCCTGTTTGTTGCAAGGTCTGAGGCGTCAGCCATCGCGCGCCGACCCCAGCTTGATATGACTCACAAAACGGTGCGCCGTGCAGTTAGCCAGCTCTCATTTTGGCGAGTTGGCCGCGTGAGGCGATAGCATGTTATGCCACTATTGGCTTCTTACTCCCGATCCTGGAGACAATAGTGCCCATCAATAACAAGATTATTCTGCCACTGCTGCTGAGCCTCGCCATCCTGCTGATCCCGACCCACTGGATCCCGCTGGAGGGGATCACTGTCATCGAGCAGCGGGTCGTGGCTATTTTCGTGCTGGCCGCCCTCTGCTGGATCCTGGAGCCCATCCCTATCTTCGCCACCTCGGTGCTGATCATCGTGCTGGAGCTGCTGTTGCTCTCCGACAAGGGGCTCTGGTTCATGACTGCCGACAAGGCCGAACCGGGGTTTGGTGAGCTGCTCAAGTCCACCGAGGTGATGGCGACCTTTGCCTCGCCGGTCATCATGCTGTTTCTCGGCGGTTTTTTCCTCGCCATTGCGGCGACCAAATACCATCTGGACGTCAATCTGGCGCGGGTGTTGCTGCGCCCGTTTGGTCAGGATCCCCGGATCGTCATGCTGGGGCTGATGTTGATCACCGCCACCTTCTCCATGTTTATGAGCAATACCGCCACCACCGCCATGATGCTGGCCATCCTTACCCCTGTGCTGGCGGCATTTCCCGACAAGGACCCGGCCAAAGTCGGCTTTGTGCTGGCCATTCCGCTGGCGGCCAACCTCGGCGGGATCGGCACTCCCATCGGTACTCCGCCCAACGCAGTGGCCCTCAAATACCTGACCGGCGAGCATGCCATCTCGTTCGGTCAGTGGATGGGATTTGCGGTGCCCTTTGTGGTGTTGCTGTTGCTGCTTGGCTGGTTCCTGCTGGGGCGCTTCTTCCCGAGTTCCCTCAAGCGGATGGATCTCAAGATTGAGGGGCGCTTTATGCAGACCCCCCGCGCCTGGGTGGTCTACCTCACCTTTATCACCACCATAGTACTCTGGCTGCTGGGGGATCTGCACGGCATGAGCTCCTACGTGGTCGCCATGATCCCGGTGGCAGTGTTCCTGACCACCGGCATCATCACCAAGGACGATCTGCACAAGATCTCCCTCGATGTGCTCTGGCTGGTCTCGGGTGGTATCGCGCTGGGGCTGGCGCTGGAGGACTCCGGGTTGGCCGAGCGGCTCATCACCCACATTCCGTTCCACGAATACTCCACGCTGGCGGTGCTGATTGGTGCCTGTCTGCTGGCAGTGGTGATGGCCAACTTCATGTCCAACACCGCAACCGCCAATCTGTTGCTGCCACTGGTGGCGGCACTGGCGGTCAGCATGCCGGAGCTGGCCGAGTGGGGCGGCAGCCACACCTTGATCCTGGCGGTCACCATTTCGGTTTCGCTCGGGATGTCGCTGCCCATCAGTACCCCGCCCAATGCGCTGGCCCACGCCACCGGTCTGGTGGAGAGTCACCAGATGGTGCGCATCGGCGTCATCATGGGGTTGGTCGGCACCCTGCTGGCGATGGTATGGATCTACCAGATTGCCGCCTGGGGGCTGATCTAGCGAGCCTGTCTGCCTAAAGCAAAGAGGAGCCGAATTGGCTCCTCTTTGCGTGTTGGGGATCCGGGGCTAGAAACTGACGCCAAGGCTGAGCAGGTGTCTTAATTCGCTCTCGCGGGGTTCCGGGCTGCCTGTGTCGACAAGGATGTCAGCATCTTCCCAATTCAGCTCACTCGACCAGGAGAGGCGCAGATGGTCATTGAAGTAGTAGCGCAACCCTATGCTGCCTTTCAGGTCCTGATTACGGGTGACATAGGGGGAGGGTTGTGCCAGATATTTCAGATAGCGCCCCTGGCTGAACAGTTCCATTTTCTCCTGCCAGAGGGAGAAAGGTTGGCGATAATCCCAGTTCAGGCCAGCGAAGGGGTAGTCTATGACCCGTTCACCCAGAAAAACGCCGGTGATCTTGCTATCTTCACGGAAGTAGAGCCGACTTAGCCCCCCTTGGGCCATCAGCTCCAGTCGGCGGCGCTTGTCGTTCCAAAAGCGATAGCCAGGCCCCGAGCCATAGTCCATGTAGAGATAGCGATCTTTATCCAGCATGTCATATTCGGCATCGAGTGAGGTACGCAAGAACCACTGCTGGTTGAAGAAGTAGTCCAGCGTAGGGTTGAGCTGATAATCATGGCTGTCGGTGACGTTGTCAGCGGTCTCATAGGTGTATTCACCGGAGAAGCTGTAACGCCAGTCCAGATTGGCCAGCTCGCTTTTCCACTTGAGGTTGACGTTGTTGGTCTGCTTGTCATTCTGTTTGAGTTTGACATTGAGATCGCCGCTGCCGGTCCAGAGCCAGGCGTTGCGTTCATCCTGGTCATCCTCGAACAGCTTGAGCCCACCCTTTGCCGTCGCCTTGGGTTTGTCCTCTTTATCGATACGCCAGCGTTTGATGGCCTCTCGCTGGACGGTGACTGCGCCGCTGTAGGGAAGGGCGATGCGCACCGACTGTTCGGTCACCTCCTCGATGTTGCCGGTCAGACGATCGCCATTGTTCATCCAGAGAATGTCCTTGGCCCACAAGGAGTGACAGACCAACAGGAGCAGGAGGGGCAGGAATTTCATGAGGTAAGGTGACTCCGGTGCGACTCGGGCGCTGGTGACTTAACCACTGACAAGTTGGCTGCTGATGGGGCGGGGCAGGCCATTTTTGCTCTCCAGCGCCGCCGTCACCTCATCCTGCATCACGTCAGGTGCACTGATAAAGCTCTCTATGGCCGGAGATAGCACCAGCGGGGCGCCATTTTCAAGCTCCTCTTCGGTGCGGGAGAGCGGGGAGTGCACCTCCAGCCAGCGCCTACCATCCGGTTCGATGGCGACCTTGACCGGTTGATTGATGACCCGCACCGGCGTGCCGATCGGCACAATCTTGAACAGGGCCTCAATATCGTCAGGTCGCAGCCGGATGCAGCCTGCACTTACCCGCAGGCCAACGCCAAAATCCTTGTTGGTGCCGTGGATCAGGTAGTCGCGCTTGCCATAGCCAAGGCGCATGGCGAACTTGCCGAGGGGATTCTCCGGGCCGGGGGGCACCACGGCGGGCAGGGTGATCCCTTTTTGCTCCAGCCAGGATTTGCGCACCATGGGGCCGGGAACCCAGGTCGGGTTGGGATTCTTCTCGATGACGGTGGTGGTCATCTCGGGTGTTTCGCGGCCGATATCGCCAATCCCGATGGGCAGCACGATGACCTCGTTCTTCCCTTTGGGGAAGTAGTAGAGGCGCAGTTCGGGCAGATTGATGACGATCCCCTCGCGAGGCACATCAGGCAGCAGCATCTGGGTGGGCAGCGTCAAGCGGGTGCCCGGCTTGGGTAAATAGGGGTCTACACCCGGATTTGCTTCAAGCAGCGCCAAAAATCCAATTTGTGTATTTTTGCCAACCAGCTCCAGATGTTCATTCTGCTGGATGATGTAATCCTCCAGCTCACCGATTAGGCGACTCCCGGCAGGTGGCAGCGGGTAGCGTTTGGCCTCTGCCGGCGTGGCGCAGAGCAGGATCGCTGCCAGCAGCAGGGAAAGGGCGGGCGTTATGGAGAGGGGCATGAGTTTCGGCAATCGCATAAGGAGATCCATCAGTTCAATCGGGGCGGAACATCATCAACACAGCCGCCAGGATGGCGCGATTGTTCCTCAATCAGCCCATGATTACCAGCTTGCCGCGCACCCGCAATGATTTGGGGATACATAGGAAACCAGCCAAAATCGGCATCACCCATAAATTTGAGTGCCAAGCAGGAAAAAGAGGCGCCTCATGGCAATGGGGGAATATCACGACGTGGATAATGGCCGGGTGTGCGAGCGGGTGGATACAGAGCCATACAAGAGTGGCCTCGCAACGCAGGCCGTGCGTGAAGCATTGTGAGCCTGCTCTCAGATAGCTGATTCAGCCATTTGATATATAAGAAATTTTTGTTGCATCCTCGGCCCAGCTTGGGTAAAACTCTCTCCCAACGGAGAGATGCCGGAGTGGCCGAACGGGATTGACTCGAAATCAATTGTGGCAGCAATGCCACCCAGGGTTCGAATCCCTGTCTCTCCGCCACATACCAAGCCCAAGCAATTAGATTGCTTGGGCTTTTTCGTTTCGTGTGATGCCTGATATGCCATCTGATGTTGGCTGGCTTGAAGCGTCCCCTCTATCGACCACCTGTTAGTCGACTCGAGCCCATATCGAGATGTCTTATCGTCGTGCAATAGGGGCCCCCTTTTACTTGCCCGATCGCCTATCGGTTGCAAGGTTGGCCCCAACGGCTTGCTCGCCAGTCATGATGGCGACACAATGGAGTCCCTTTGGTTGGCCGCTCGCAGCTGGGGCTCGTGGCCGAATGGCCAGCGATAGTATGAGCGCGCCCGAGTGTTATGGGCCGGTGACAACGGGAAACATGGCGAGAACAGGAGCAAAAGAGGATGAGGGAAGGGCTTGAATGGTGCTGGCTCAATGAACCGGCCGAATGGCACAAAACAAGCGACGGCTTGCTGGTGGTAACGGACAAACAGACCGATTTTTGGCGCAGCACCTGGTATGGTTTCGAGCGCCACAGTGGGCATCTCTATGGCTGTGAGGTCGAGGGTGAATTTACCTTTCAGGTCTGTGTCGAAGGGGAGTTCACCACCCTCTACGATCAGGCAGGGCTGATGTTGCTGCAAGACGAGGCGCACTGGCTCAAAGCGGGGATAGAGTACAACGATGCCCAGCCGATGATCGGCAGCGTGCTCACCAATCTGCGATCTGACTGGGCCACCGGTATTTTCAGCGGCAATCCGCGCCGTTTCTGGCTGCGCCTGACCCGGCTGGCCGATTGTCTGCGTCTGCAATACTCCACCGATGGCGAGGTGTGGCCACTGCTGCGGCTCGCTCCGTTCCCGCCAGGCGAGCGCTGCTTTATCGGAGTGATGTGCTGCACCCCCGAGCGGCAGGGGTTGGCGGTGCGTTTTTCGGATTTGCGCCTCACGCCGCCCCTTGGCAAGGCACTGCATGATTTGAGCTAGCCAGCCCATGGCTGGCATTGCGTGTCAACCGGCAGAGTGAACAATGCCGTCGGCCTGTAGCGTCATTCGCAGGGTCTATCGAGCGGGAGGGGCGTTGCCCTCCCGCTTTTTTACACCGGTAGGTCGGGAATGGCGGGTGGCTGTGATGGGCAAGCCTTGGCAAGCAACGTCGAAAAGCATGCGGTATGCGATGTAGCAGACAACAAGTTACCGGAACTGGGATCTCGATCGGGACAACAGGACTTTTGTCCTGCAAGGGGAGGTGGGGTGGCGGCTAGGATGGCCACATCAAAACAATAAAACGAGTCAAACTGGAGCACAACAATAATGACCGCTCATATCAATGCCAACCCGGGCGATTTCGCCGAGACCGTCATCATGCCGGGGGACCCGCTGCGGGCCCGCTATATCGCCGAGACTTTTCTGACCGATGCGCGCGAGGTGACCAATGTGCGCAATATGCTGGGCTACACCGGCTATTACAACGGCCAGCGCATCTCGGTGATGGGCCACGGTATGGGGATCCCCTCCATGGTGCTCTACGCCCACGAGCTGGTGAACGACTTCGGGGTCAAGCGGATCATCCGCATCGGCAGCCTGGGGGCGACCCAGCGCCACGTGCAGATGCGTGACGTCATTCTGGCGCAGGCGGCGGGCACCGACTCCCCGACTAATGCCAAGCGCAGCGCCGGTTACCAGATGGCCACCTCGGCCGACTTCGCCCTGCTGCACAAGGCGTTTACCAAGGCGCAGGAGAAGGCGATTCCGGTCAAGGTGGGCAATATCTTCACCGGCGACCTCTATTACGATCCGGACGAAAACCTCATTCCGGCGCTGGAGAAGTTTGGAGTGCTTGGTATCGACATGGAGGTGGCCGGTCTCTACGGGCTGGCCCATCAGCAGGGGATAGAGGCGCTCGCCATCCTGACTGTCTCCGACCACTGCCTGACCGGTGAAGAGACCACTGCCGAAGAGCGGCAACTCTCCTTCAACCAGATGATCGAGCTGGCGCTGCACACCGCGCTGTAAGCGCCGCAGTCCGCCCACCCCTGCACGCACCCTGACCCCAAGAGAGATCCAATATGAACAATAAGCTCTCCCTCACAGCCATCAGCTTCTTGGCCAACTTTGTGATGGCCGGTTTTGCGACCCAGTTCGGCATGCTGATCGACCCCATCGCCGCCAAGTTCGGCGCCGACGTCAATCATGTGGCCTCCATCTTCTCCCTGCTCAACGGCGGGGCGCTGGCGGGCACCATTGCCGCCTTCTTCCTTATCGAGAAGGTGGGGCTCAAGCGGATGACCCTGCTCTGCTACGGCCTGATCGCGCTGGCGGCGGCTTCGCTCCATCTGACCGGCTCGCTCTATGTGGTGATGGCTGCCATGACGGTGATCGGCCTGTGTGGCGGGGTGGGACTCTGCATTGCAGGGACCCTGGTGGTGAGCGTCTGGCAGGCGCGGATGCAGAGCACCATGCTGGTGGTGCAGGATGCCACCTTCAACGTGGCCGGGGTGGTCTTCCCGCTTATCACCACCTACACCCTGACTCACGCCATGGCGTGGAGCTGGAGCTATCTGGCGGTGGGCGTGGTGGCGCTGGCGACCATGCTGGTGGCGGTGCTGACCAACTTCCGCAGCTGCGAGGCGGGTGGCGAAAGCGCAGGCAACGAGCACTCGGAGTGGAACCTCGGCATCATCAGCGGCGGGTTGGGGCTCTTTCTCGGCATGCTGGCGCTCTACACCTTCCTCACCTGGGCGCCCATGTTCGTGAAGAATAAGTTCGGCATCCCCTTCGAGGAGGCGGGCAATATCATCACCCAATACTGGACGGCTGCCCTGCTCGGCGCACTGGTCTCCACCGCCATCGTGACCCGCATTGCGATCCGAACCTTCCTGCTGGTGATCATCACCCTGGCGATGGGGATGACGGCGCTCATCGTCACCACCGATAACCTGAGCCAGTTGCCATACCTCACCTATGGTTACGGCTTTGTCTGCGCGGCGCTCTACAACGCCTTTATCGCCTACGGGGTGTCGTTTGTGCGCCAGGCGTCGAGCAAGAACGTCTCCTACATCCTCATCAGCGGCAGCGCGGGGGCCATGTTCAGCCCGGCCATCAGCGCCATGTTCGAGCAGGTGATCGGCTTGCAGGCGGTGATGTACGCCATCCCGCTTATCTACGCCGTGATCCTCGCCATGCTGGTAGCCTCGCTGCGCATGGCCCGGCCTCAGCCCTGTCTCGCCTGAGCGGGGGAGTAAACAGCAAGAGGGGCGGTATAAACCGCCCCTCTTTTTTGTTGCTGTTCCGCTTGTTGCTGCTCAGTCGGCAACTGAGGCCTGCGACTTATGGCTGCTCCAGAAAGGCCTTGAGCCCCGCCAGATCGCGGATCTGCAATCCCTCTTCGCCGCGCTCCACCAGTCCCTTCTCCATCAGCTCTTTCACCGCCCGCCGGTAGACCCGGTCGGTCGTGCCGAAGCGTTCCGCCTCCTGATACCCCTTGCGAAAGCCGCTCACCGGGTTGTGGTGGCAGTGGCTGTGATAGAGGTCGAGGGCGATGTTGTAGCTGATGGGGTAGAGCATGCGGCAGGTGAAAATATCCACCGTGTCCTGATAGTCGATGGCAATGGCGGTGGCAAAGAAGAGCGCCACCTTGGGGTGGGCGACCAGCGCCTGCTCCAGCTGCTCGCCGTCAATGCGGGCCACTTCCAGCGGCTCCTCGGCGATGATGTCGAGCTGGCAGCGGTAGCCGGTGAAGAACTCCATCTCGCCAAACAGCTGGTTGTCGCACTCCAGGGTGCCGAGCTGAAAGCGGCGGCCATTCATGGCGGTGTGGCCCATGGCGATGCGGCCGCCCGGTACCAGCACCAGATCCCGCAATAGCTCCCCCTGACGCATCAGGGGCTCCCCCTCGGGGATCAGATGCTGCTCCGTGATGCAGGATTGCACTACCTGCACGATAAGATCATGACTGGCCTGCCAGTGGGGCTGAAAGCGTCCCTTGAGAAGGGGTTTGAGTTGCATGGGATTTCGAGTCGTCGCCAAACAGAAACGACTATTACACACCCTTGCATACGGATATGCCAGTTTTGTACCGCAAAGTGGGGCTTACTGGTGTAGAAGTGCAATCTGGAAGCATAAAAAAGCGCCCGAAGGCGCTTTTTCATTGAGCGGTGGTCAGCAAGGGTTAGCTAATCAGGCTGGCCCACAGGTCATATTCGTCGGATTCGTCGATCCGCACCTTGACCATGTCGCCCGGCTTGAGGCCGGTTTCGCCGTTGAGGTAGACCAGACCGTCGATCTCCGGCGCATCGGCGAAGGAGCGGCCAGTGGCACCCTCTTCGTCCACTTCGTCGATGATAACGGTCATCTCCTGGCCCACTTTGCGGGCCAGCTTGCGGATGGAGACCTGCTGTTGCAGCTCCATAAAGCGCTGGAAGCGCTCTTCCTGAATCTCTTCCGGCACCGGGTCCGGCAGCTCGTTGGCCAGCGCCCCTTCGACCGGGCTGTATTTGAAGCAGCCGACCCGATCCAGCTCCGCCTTGTCGATAAAGTCCAGCAGCATCTGGAAATCTTCCTCGGTCTCGCCCGGGAAGCCAACGATAAAGGTGGAGCGCAGGGTGATCTGCGGGCTGATTTCGCGCCACTTCTGGATCCGCTCCAGAGTGCGCTCGACAGTACCCGGGCGTTTCATCAGTTTCAGGATGCGCGGGCTGGCGTGCTGCAACGGAATATCGAGGTAGGGCAGTACCTTGCCATCGCGCATCAGCGGGATGACGTCATCCACGTGTGGGTAGGGGTAGACGTAGTGCAGACGTACCCAGATATCGAGCTTGGCCAACTCTTCGCACAGGGCGACCATGCTGGTCTTGACCGGCATACCGTCGTAGAAACCGGTGCGGTGTTTCACATCGACGCCGTAGGCGGAGGTGTCCTGGGAGATCACCAGCAGCTCCTTCACGCCCGCCTCTTTCAGGCGCTTGGCTTCTGCCAGCACGTCGCCGATGGGGCGGCTCACCAGATCCCCGCGCATGGAGGGGATGATGCAGAAGGTGCAGCGGTGGTTGCACCCCTCGGAAATCTTCAGATAGGCGTAGTGGCGCGGGGTCAGCTTGACGCCGTGGGCCGGTACCAGACTGGTGAAGGGGTTGTGCTGCGGCTTCTCCACATATTTGTGGACGTGACCCAGCACCTCTTCATAGGCGTGGGGGCCGGTGATCTCGAGCACCTTGGGGTGGATCTCGCGGATCTGGTTCTCTTTGGCGCCAAGGCAGCCGGTGACGATCACCTTGCCGTTCTCGGCCAGCGCTTCGCCGATCGCTTCCAGCGACTCTTGCACCGCGCTGTCGATAAAGCCGCAGGTGTTGACGACGACCAGCTCGGCATCGTCATAGCTGGGCACCACATCGTACCCTTCGGTACGCAGCTGGGTCAGGATGCGTTCTGAATCGACCAGGTTTTTGGGGCAACCCAAGGAGACGAATCCTACTTTGGGGGCCTGTTTTGTGTTGGACATCGCTCAATCACTCTTAGGTGGCTCTTCTTTAAGGGCGCGGATTTTACCGGAATGGTTAACCAAAAACTATACAGCCAGCATGGCAGAACCTAACAATATCTCCGAGTGGGCAGGATTGGGCCGTGCGAATAGCGGCTGATGGTGGAGCCCTGACTGGCGCGCAGTCCCTGCTGCACAGGTTTGTGGCTGGCAATATGCATTGTTGACTTATTAGTCAATTTCGCGGTCTGTGGCTGGGAACCCTGTCACGGGTGCCCCTATACTCCCATCATGGTGATCCGGTGGAGAAGGCAATGGAAAGTTCATTTGGCGAAAGAATGCAGAATCTGCACGCTACGCTACGCGAGCGTTTTGACAAGCTGAGTCGGGTGGCCATTGCGATTTACGATCCCCATACCGATCAGCTCAAGACCTTCGCCCACAGCACCGAGGGGCCCTCGCCGCTGGTGCAGTATGAGGTGAAGCTGAGCGATGTTCCCTCCTTGCGCTATCTGGCGGAGCACAAGCACCCCCGGGTGCTTGGCAATCTCGATGCCCTGCGTGGTTCCGCGTCGGAACACAGCCGCAAGCTGCTGGAGGCGGGCTATGCCTCCAGCTATACCGAGCCGCTGTTGTTCAACAGCAAGCTGTTTGGTTTTCTGTTTTGCGATGCCATGGAGCCGGGCTATTTCGATGAGTCGATCCAAAGCGAGCTGTCGGCCTATGCCCAGATGTTGTCCGCCATCATTGCGGTGGAGTTCTTCTCTATTCAGACCCTCGGCGGCGCGCTGACCACGGCACGTGAGTTCAGTCGCTATCGGGATGAGGAGACCGCCAACCATCTGCATCGGATGTCGGCCTACTCCCGACTGATCGCCAAGACGCTGGCCCCGACTTGCGGGCTGAGCGACGAGGAGGTGGAGTTTGTCTACCTCTTCTCCGAGCTGCACGACATCGGCAAGATCGCGGTGCCGGATGCCATTTTACTCAAGCCGGGCAAGCTGACCCCGGAAGAGTTCGAGATCATGAAGGTTCACACCAGCAAGGGGCGAGAGATGATCAGCCTGATGATCAATGAGTTTGGCCTCGATGGCATTCACCACACCGATATGCTGACCAACATCATCGCAGGCCATCATGAGCGTTTTGATGGCACCGGTTATCCGCTGGGCCTGGCGGGGGAGGCGATCCCGCTGGCGGCGCGTATCGTGACGGTGGCTGATGTTTTTGATGCCCTGACCAGCGAGCGCCCCTACAAGCAGGCCTGGCCGTTCGAGACGGCGTTTGCCTATCTGGAGGAGCATGCCGGCAGCCAGTTTGATCCCGCCTGTGTCGCTGCGGCCCTGCACAACAAGGCCGAGTTTTATGCCATCTATCAGCAGTATCAGGATCCCGCCAGTTCATCCGGTGTGGCGGCCAGTGGCGCAGAGCCGGGTTGAGCGTGTGTGATGAGCTTAAGGGGCAATACGGCGGATCAAGCATGACGAGGAATAAATAGAGAGGGTGCACCAGCAGGTGCCCCCTCTCTTTTATGCGCCTTTCTATTCCATGCGCACTTATTTTGTCGACCTTGTAACTGCGGCTATGGCGTTTGCGATCAGGTTACTTTTTGGGCGTCGGCTCGCTGATCTGGTAGAGGTGATCCGCGCAGGCGCTGGAGCAGCCACAGGGGCGCACCTCTTTATCTTCCCGCTTCTGGGCAAGCTGGTATTGGCGCCACCAGATGATGGTGCCCATGGCCAGGATCAGTACGAACGAGGCGAGCAGGCTCAACAACCAGATGGACATGATCTCTTCTCCCTGATGGTGATGACATGCACGGCGATGGCATCAGTGATGATGGCAGCAACCGCCCTGCTGGTTGGCGCCTTCACTGCCGTGGCAACAAGTATGGCCTTGTCGTGAGCTCTCTGCCTGATTGCCACTACTGGCGCAACAGTGATCGGAGCCACTGTTGCAACCACCGTGACAATGGGGGTGGCCTGCGCCGACGGGCTGGATGGCATGGATAGTCGCCTTGCTCTGATGACGACGAGACGGACGGCCCTGACTTGCCTCGGTAAGAGGTTGCAAATTGGTGGGGGCTAGCAGCGCGGGCAGCGGCAGGCGGGCAGAGCGACACTGCAGCACCCGGATATTGACCGCCAGCAGGCGCCCCAGCATTCGCTCGCCGATATTGCGCACCACCACCTGACCCACTTGATGATGGGCGAGGGCGTCGAGAAGCGCTTGCTTGCCGTGGCAGCCTTCGGCTGCGGCCGGATTGGGCAGGGTGGCGATAACGTTCCCTTCGGGGTTAAGAATTTGCAGCTGCTCGGCACGGGTAAAGTGGCCAGCCAGCAGCCCCTGACTCAGCATCAGGGCGCTGTTGCTGGGGTTGGCGGTCATGGTTGTGACAGCATTCATGTCGGCTCTTCTCCACTGGTTTGGTGGTCGGGCTCGGCGGGTTGCATCATCAATGCCTTGCCCAGACTCAGACACTCCACCACCTTGTAGCGCCCTTTTTTCAGGATATTGGCCAGGGTCTGGCGGGAAACCCCCATCACCAGGGCGGCCTCCTGCTGCTGCATTCCTTGAAGGTCGACGAGGCGCAGTGCCTCGAACTCGTCAGGGGCCAGCGTGACCTGTTCCAGCTGATGCATGGGGCGGCCATTGGGTTTGAAGCAGCTGTTGGCGGGGCGGCCACAGATCTGGCGCGCAATCTTGGGTCTTGGCATGGTGGCTCCTAATTGGCATAAGCCATTTATACGCTCATATGTGGCATATGCCAATAATTTTGTCGGGTGTAGAGAGCTGAGCCAGTGCTGTTTACGGCAGAGAGGGGTAAAGAGGGGGAGGGGGAATACGTACAAAAGCAGTGAAGGTGGCAGAAACGACGCAGGCCCGAACATGGTTCGGGCCTGCGGTTTTTGCAGAGGATGGTCGGGCTATCCCGGCGAGCTTACGCCTGTTCGGCCTCGGCCACTGGAGCTGCGCTCTCGCTACCGTTGGCGAAGCGATCCGCCCAGAGGGCGATCACGCCGTCACCAGTGACGTTGCAGGCGGTGCCGAAGCTGTCTTGCGCCAGATAGAGGGCGATCATCAGGGCGATGGAGGCTTCACCAAACCCCAGCATGGAGGTGAGCAGGCCCAGCGCCGACATCACGCCACCACCCGGCGCGCCCGGTGCGGCGATCATGATCACCCCCAGCATCATGATGAAGGGGAGCATGGTCTCGATGCCCGGAATGGCCAGATGCTCGGAGAGGAACATCACCGCGGTGGCACAGGTGACCAGGGTAATGGTGGAGCCACAGAGGTGAATGGTGGCGCACAGGGGTACGGTAAAGTTGGCGATACTGTCGCTCACCCCGTTGTTCTTGCTCGATTGCAGGGCGACCGGAATGGTGGCGGCGCTCGACATGGTCCCCAGCGCGGTGAAGTAGGCGGGCAGCATGTTCTTGATGAGCTGGGCCGGTGAGCGGCCAAGGGCCAGACCGGTGCCGACGAACAGCACGGAGAGCCAGATCCAGTGCATCAGGATCGCCATCACCAGCACCACGCCGAAAGTTTTCAGGGTGGCGAATACTGTGCCTTCTACCGTCATCTCGACAAAGACGCCGGCGATGTAGAACGGCAGCAGCGGAATGATCACCTTGGCCAGCAGGCGGTCGATGATGTCACGACCCTGATCGGCGACCCGGCGCAGATCGGTGGCCTGGGTGGTGCTGATGCCGATGCCGAACACGAAGGCGGCGGCCAGTGCCGACATCACGCCAAACAGCGGCGGGATCTCCAGATTGACATAGGAGGCGAGCTTGATGGCCGTGGCCGTGGTGGGCTCGGCGGCGGTGGTGAACTGCGGGATCAGGTGGCTAGCCACGGTAAAGGCGAACAGCCCCGCCAGAATGGTGGAGCAGTAGGAGAGGGCCACGGTTTTGCCCAGCAGCTTGCCGGAGTTTTTCGGCAGGCTGGCGATGCCGCTCATGATAAAGAACAGAATGATGAGCGGAATGGTGAAGGTGATCAGCTGACCTATCACTGTCTTGGCCGTAAACAGCACGCGCGCCACCCACTCAGGGGCGTAGAGACCGAGCAAGAGACCGGCAAGGATGCCAGCAATGAGTTTCAGGACAAGTTTCATAAGGAAATCCGGAGTTGGTTGTATTGTCTGTTTTGTTATTAAATTTTGATATTAATCACACTTTTTAACACGTAAGCCGTGTTATGTCTGCCTTTTCTGCGTTAATGCCGAGTTAAATATTGACGAAAGCCAAGATCGCCGACTAGCTGTCGGCTTGGCGTTGAACGGGGAAAGTCGTGATGAATTAGCCCGTTAGGTGGCCTGATGATCGCCACGCAGCAACATGACGTACTGATTGACGTTTTGACTTGAGGAATCTGACGTACTGGCTGATACGGCTTTCATCGGCGCCAGTTGCAGCGCTATCCCGGATGTGGTGACCAGTTGCTGTAGCTGAGCGTGACTTATCTTGCCGCTTGGCTGCAGGGGGAAGCAGAGCGGAGCGCCCGCTTTGAGCAGGGTCGCCAGCTGTTGCAACAGGTGGACAAGGGTGGCCGCGTCGCTATCAAGCGGGCGGCTTAGCCAGATGCCATCGTAAGGGAGCACCGAGTGCATCTTCGCCAGTGGGCAGACCCGCACTGCTTGTCCGGATTGCTGTGAGGCGACTTTGGCGTCGACCAGAACCGCTTCACAGGCGGTGACCACATACCCTTCTGCACGCAGCCAGCACAGCTCCTCCCCCGTACCGCATTGACCATTGAGCAGGTGAGCGCCGGGTTTAAGGCGCGCCACAAAGGCCGCCCGAGCGTGGGCGTGCTGGTCGTTCAAGGGCCGGGAAGCGGGGATGGCGTCAGAGTGTGGCACAGGGGTTACCTCAAGCAGGGGGCGCACAGGGTAACAAATCGGGGCCTGACTGCCAAAGCGCGCGGTCAGGCCCCGATTTGGATGGGTGAGAGTTGCCGGAGCCGGTTAGCGGCCGCAGGCAGGCCCGTGGGGCTGGGCCAGCATGGTGAACATGCTCTCTATCATAAAGGCGGATTCGCCCTGCAGGTCGATCCGCCCCGGAAAGTGGAGCCAGTTGATGATGTAGCCATCCAGAGTGCAGTGGAGCAGGGTGGCGGCGCGCTGCAGGTTGAGGTTGGCGGGCAGTTGCCCCCGCCGTACCGCGTTGGCCAGGGTGGTCTCCAGGTCCCGAAAGAAGTTGGCGGACTGGCTGCGGATATGCTCGCGCAGTGAGATGGCTTCCCCCTCCAGCGATTCGAGATTGAACAGGATGGTGAACATCTGCCGCTGGGCCGGATTGTGAATGAAGCTGTGGAGCACCCCTTCGAAGAAGAGGCGCAGTTGCCCCAGCGGGTCCGGCTCATCTGGATTGAGGCAGGCATCGAGCTGGTGGGCGAGGGGGCTGCAGAGTTCCTGCCAGAGCGAAATGAAGAGTTCATCCTTGTTCTTGAAGTGCCAATAGATGGCCCCGCGGGTCAGGTCTGCCGCCCTGGCGATGTCGGTCAGGCTGGTCTTGGCCAGGCCCTGAGAGCAGAACAGATCCAGCGCCGTGCTCATGATGTGGCAGCGGGTTTGCTGCGCCTCTTCTTTGGTTCGTCTGGCCATCGAAATTTGTGCCTCATGCAAGCAAAAAGTCACTTACATACATTTATGAATGTATGTATATTGCCTCATCTTTCGACTATTTACCAACAGGGCCCATGTGGCCCTGATTGTTCATTGACTGGCAAAGGCTCAGGTGTTTCATGCATAAACATATTCTTGCTCGTTCAGTTGGTCTTGCCTTGCTGGCTACAGGCTTGCTGGCAGGTTGTGGTGACAAGGGGGGGGCACCCCAGGGACAGGGTGGCATGCCGCCCGCGGCGGTCAACGTGGTGACCCTGCAGAGCGGTCCGCTGATGTTGACCACCGAGTTGACCGGCCGCAGCGCCCCGTTGCGGGTGGCCGAAGTGCGTCCGCAGGTGAGCGGCATCATCCTCAAGCGCCTCTTTACCGAGGGGAGCGATGTGAAGGCGGGCGATCTGCTTTATCAGATCGATCCAGCTGTTTATCAGGCGGCAGTCGCTAGCGCCAAAGCCAATCTGGCCAAGGCCGAGGCCAACGAGCAGAGTGCCCGCCTCAAGGCGCAGCGCTATCAGGAGTTGCTCAAGGTCAAATCCATCAGCCGTCAGGACTATGACGACGCCGACGCCAGCTGGAAGCAGGCCAAGGCCGAGATCATGGCGAGCAAGGCTGCCCTGCGCACTGCCGAGATCAATCTCGGTTACACCCGCATCACAGCCCCCATCAGCGGTCGTATCGGTAAATCCGCGGTGACCGAGGGGGCGCTGGTGACTGCCCAGCAGGCTGATAGCTTGACTGCCATTCAGCAGCTTGATCCCATGTATGTGGATGTGCGTCAGTCCACTGCCGATCTGCTGCGCCTCAAGCGACTGGTCGCCGAGGGCAAGCTGACCCAGGACGAGCAGAAGGGGGCCAAGGTGACCTTCCAGCTGGAAGATGGCTCCACTTATGGCGAAGAGGGCTCGTTGCAGTTCTCCGATGTGACCGTGGATGAGACCTCCGGCATGGTGACCCTACGGGTGATTGTGCCCAACCCTCACCAGCTGCTGCTGCCCGGCATGTTTATGCGCGCCACCCTGCAAGAGGGTGAGCGGGCGCAAGGGCTGCTGGTGCCGCAAACTGCCGTGACTCGCACCCCCAACGGCGGAGCCACCGTGATGGTGGTAACCGCTGATAACAAGGTGGAGCTGCGCAACGTGCAGCTGAGCCGTGTCGTTGGCAGCAACTGGGTGGTGGAGTCAGGGCTCACCTCCGGCGAGCGGGTGATCGTGGCTGGCCTGCAGAAAGTACGACCGGGCGCCGTGGTCAATCCCGCCGAGCAAGGTGCTGATGCACCGTCTGCTCAAGCCGCGTCCAACACCCCGGCCAACAAGTAGGATGGAGTAGTCGCTTCATGGCTCGATTTTTTATAGACAGACCCATTTTTGCCTGGGTGATCGCGCTGGTGATCATGCTGGCGGGCAGCCTGGCCATCATCAAATTGCCGGTCGCCCAGTATCCGAGCATTGCGCCGCCCGCTGTCGGTATTTCCGCCAGCTATCCGGGCGCATCCGCCAAAACGGTGGAAGACTCGGTGACCCAGATCATCGAACAGAACATGACCGGGCTGGATCACCTGCTCTACATGTCCTCCCAGTCTGACTCCGCGGGGCGGGTGTCGGTGACCCTCACCTTCCAGCCGGGGACCGATCCCGATATCGCCCAGGTACAGGTGCAGAACAAGCTGCAGCAAGCGATGTCGCTGCTGCCGCAAGAGGTTCAGCAGCAGGGGATCCGGGTACAGAAGACCTCCAGCAGCTTCCTGATGGTCGCTGCCTTCATCTCCAGCGATGGCTCGATGAACAACGACGATCTGGCGGATTATGTGGTCTCCAATATCAAGGAGCCCCTGAGTCGTCTGGACGGGGTAGGGGATATCACCTTGTTCGGCAGCCAGTACTCCATGCGGGTGTGGCTCGATCCCAACAAGCTCAATCGGGTGCAAATGACTCCTGGTGATGTGCAGGCAGCCATCAAGGCGCAGAACGCTCAGGTAGCGTTCGGCAAGCTGGGTGGTACTCCGTCGGTGGAAGATCAGCAGTTCACTGCGACTATCATGGGGCAGACTCGTCTCTCTACCGTGGAGCAGTTCAACGACATCCTGCTGCGGGTGAATCAGGATGGCTCCAAGGTACGGCTGAAAGATGTGGCCCGGGTCGAGCTGGCGGGCGAAAGCTATGACGCCGATGCGCTCTACAACGGCCAGTCTACCGCCGCGGTCGCCATCAAGCTGGCGACCGGTGCCAACGCGCTGGATACCGCCGAGAAGGTGCGTGCCAAGCTCAATGAGCTGTCGGATTACTTCCCGGCCAACATGGAGATCGTCTACCCCTACGACACCACGCCGTTTGTGAAGATCTCCATCGAGGAGGTGGTGCAGACCCTGATCGAGGCGATCTTCCTGGTGTTCTGCGTCATGTATCTGTTCCTGCAGAACTTCCGCGCCACCCTGATCCCGACCATTGCGGTGCCTGTGGTGCTGCTCGGTACCTTCGGGGTGATGGCGGCGTTCGGCTTCTCCATCAATACCCTCACCATGTTCGGTATGGTGCTGGCCATCGGCCTGCTGGTGGATGACGCCATCGTGGTGGTGGAGAACGTGGAGCGGCTGATGAGCGAGGAGGATCTCTCCCCGCTGGAAGCGACCCGCAAGTCGATGACCCAGATCACCGGCGCGCTGGTGGGGATCGCGCTGGTGCTCTCCGCCGTGTTCGTGCCGATGGCCTTCTTCGGCGGCTCGACCGGCGCCATCTATCGCCAGTTCTCGCTGACTATCGTCTCGGCCATGGTGCTGTCGGTGCTGGTGGCGTTGATCCTGACACCGGCGCTCTGTGCCACCCTGCTCAAGCCGATGAAACATGGCGAGTTTGGGGCCAAGCGCGGCTTCTTTGGCTGGTTCAACCGCGCCTTTGATGCGGGTACCAATCGCTATCAGAGCGGCGTGCGCAAGGTGATCAAGCAGGGCGTGCGCTACAGCCTGATCTACGGTGCCATGCTGGCGGTACTGGCAGTGCTCTTTATGCGGATGCCCACCTCCTTCCTGCCGGAAGAGGATCAGGGGGTCATCATGTCCATGGTGCAACTGCCGGTGGGGGCGACCAAGCAGCGCACCGAGGTGGTGCTGGCGGATATGCGCGACTACTTCCTGAAAAACGAGAAGGATAACGTTGACTCCGTACTGACCGTATCCGGTTTCAGCTTCGCCGGTAGTGGCCAGAACGCGGGGATGGCCTTTATCAAGCTCAAGGACTGGAGCGAGCGCAAGAGCCCGGATCGCAGCGCCAATGCCATCATCGGCCGTGCCATGGGTTACCTGTTCAGCATCAAGGAGGCGCAAGTGTTCGCCTTTAACCTGCCTCCGATCCCAGAGCTGGGGACGGCGACCGGTTTTGACTTCTTCCTGCAGGATCGCGGCGGTATCGGCCACGAGAAGCTGATGGCTGCGCGCAACCAGCTGCTCGGCATGGCGGCGCAGGATCCCACCCTGGTGCGGGTACGCCCGAACGGGATGGAAGATACGCCGCAACTCGATATCAAGATCGACTACGAGAAGGCGCTGGCGCAGGGGCTATCCATCGCGGATATCAACAACACCCTGGCCACTGCCTGGGGTTCTTCCTACGTCAATGACTTCGTCGATCGTGGCCGGATCAAGAAGGTCTATATGCAGGCGGATGCCCCCTTCCGGATGAACCCGGAAGATCTGAAACTCTGGTATGTGCGCAACAGTGCCGGTCAGATGGTGCCCTTCTCCGCCTTTGCCAGCACCGAGTGGAGCTTCGGCTCGCCGCGTCTGGAGCGTTACAACGGCGTGCCGGCGATGGAGATCGTCGGTGAGGCGGCGCCCGGCAAGAGTACCGGTGATGCGATGGCTGCGATTGAGCAGATGGTGAAACAGCTGCCGGAAGGGGTGGGTATCGAGTGGACCGGGCTCTCCTTCCAGGAGCGTCAGGCCGGTTCACAGGCACCCGCGCTCTACGCCATCTCCTTGCTGGTGGTGTTCCTCTGTCTGGCGGCCCTCTACGAGAGCTGGAGCATTCCGTTCTCGGTGATGCTGGTAGTACCGCTCGGGGTTCTGGGGGCCATTGTGGCTGCCACCCTGCGCGGGTTGGAGAACGACGTCTACTTCCAGGTCGGCCTGCTGACCACCATAGGCTTGTCGGCCAAGAACGCGATCTTGATCGTGGAATTTGCCAAAGAGCTCTATGACAAGGGGATGGGCTTGGGTGAGGCCGTGGTGGAGGCGGCGCGTCTGCGTCTGCGGCCGATCCTGATGACCTCGCTCGCCTTTATCCTCGGGGTGCTGCCGCTGGTGATAAGCTCCGGCGCCGGTGCCAGCAGCCGTAACGCCATCGGTACCGGCGTGATGGGGGGGATGATCAGCGCCACCGTGCTGGCCATCTTCTTCGTACCGCTCTTCTTTGTGCTGGTGATGCGTTACTTCACCAGCCACCAGAGCAAAGAGGCGCGCATGGCTGCAGCAGTTGAGTCAAAAGGTGACTGAGCAAAGTGACCCCTGAAGTTCTGGGTGGCAGATCACAATAAGACAAATACATCAGGTATGACTGAGTAATAAATAGAGCGACTTCGAAAGTCGCTCTATTTTTTTTCCGTAAAAACGGTAACTTAAGCGTAATTATTAAGTTACTACTGCTTCTTTTTGAGAAATTATGTCGCCGTGAGGTAGTTTTCTATCGACACCTTTTCAGAGGTGAGGGGCAAGTCAGTTTCTGCTGTGCAGCTCGGCTGGAAACAAGATAGAATCTGCGTCTTATAGGGTTGGATAGGTAGTGTCCGCTCTTTCTTGGTCTTGGGCCATAAAGCTGTGCTACACACCATCAAGACAGCAAAATGCTGGAGGACATGATGACCAACAGCAAACACAATCAGGTCAAAAGCAGCATGTTGGGAGCTGTAACCCAGGGGCGGTAGCCTTGAGATTATTCAGTAATTTGCCTGAATAATGTTCAGTCATTGTTTTGCTGCTGTTTGAGCTGGTTAAATTGCAGTCTATTGGGTGTTTCAATAACGCATCAGTGGATAGCCAGCCTCTCTCTGATGTCATATCAACGCCTCGCAAGAGATACATATTTATGAAAATCCTCGTGACCGGTGGTGCTGGCTTTATCGGCTCTGCCGTGGTGCGCCATATCATCCGTGATACCCAAGATTCTGTTATCAATCTCGATAAACTCACCTATGCCGGCAATCTGGAATCCCTGGCCGATGTATCGTCAAGCGAGCGTTATGCGTTTGAGCTGGTGGATATCTGCAATCGTGCCGAACTGGATCGGGTGTTTGCCCTGCACCAGCCGGATGTCGTGATGCATCTGGCCGCCGAGAGCCATGTTGACCGCTCCATCACAGGACCGGCTGACTTTATCGAGACCAATATCGTCGGTACCTATATGTTGCTGGAAGCGGCTCGCGCTTACTGGAACGGTCTGGAGGAGGTACGCAAGGCGGCCTTCCGCTTCCACCATATCTCCACCGACGAGGTATATGGTGATCTGCCTCATCCGGATGAAGTAGCCGTCGGTGAACCATTGCCGCTCTTTACCGAGACCACCCCCTACGCCCCCAGCAGCCCCTATTCTGCCTCCAAGGCTTCCAGCGACCATCTGGTGCGCGCCTGGCGCCGCACCTACGGTCTGCCGACCATCGTCACCAACTGCTCCAACAACTACGGCCCTTATCACTTCCCCGAGAAGCTGATCCCGCTGGTCATTCTTAACGCGCTGGATGGCAAGCCGTTACCTGTCTATGGTAAGGGCGACCAGATCCGTGACTGGCTCTATGTAGAAGATCATGCGCGCGCGCTCTACAAGGTGGCGACCACAGGCGTGGTCGGTGAGACCTACAACATCGGCGGTCATAACGAGAAGCAGAATCTGGAAGTGGTGCACTCCATCTGCGATCTGCTGGACGAGATGGTGCCGAAGGTGGGCTCTTATCGTGAGCAAATCACCTATGTGGCGGATCGCCCTGGCCACGATCGCCGCTATGCCATCGATGCGACCAAGATGAGTGCCGAGCTGGATTGGCAACCGCAAGAGACCTTTGAATCCGGTATTCGCAAAACCGTGCAGTGGTATTTGGATAACCAGCAGTGGGTCAACAACGTCAAGAGCGGTGCCTACCAATCCTGGATTGAGCAACACTATTCCGCGATTGAACAGAAAGATGGGGAGCGTGCCTGATGCATATTCTGCTGTTTGGCAAAAACGGCCAGGTCGGCTGGGAGCTGCAACGGGCACTGGCGCCGCTGGGGCGCATCACTGCCGTTGATTTTGACTCCACTGACTATTGCGGCGATTTCAGCAACCCGGCAGGGGTGGCCGAAACGGTACGTCTGGTCAAGCCGGACGTGATTGTCAACGCAGCGGCTCATACCGCAGTGGACAAAGCAGAGAACGAACGTGAGTTTGCCGAACTGCTCAACGCCACCAGTGTGGCGGCGATTGCCAAAGAAGCGGAAGCCTTGGGGGCCTGGCTGGTGCATTACTCCACCGACTATGTGTTCGATGGCAGCGGTGAGCGCCCCTGGGTGGAAACTGATGCAACCGCCCCGCTCAACGTCTATGGCGAAACCAAGCTGGCGGGTGAGCAAGGGGCCGCGCTTTGTTCCCGTCACCTGATCTTCCGCACCAGCTGGGTTTACGCCGCCCGCGGCGCCAACTTTGCCAAGACCATGCTGCGCTTTGGCAAAGAGCGTAGCGAGATGTCAGTGATCAATGACCAGTTCGGCGCTCCGACCGGCGCCGAGTTGCTGGCCGATTGCACCGCCCATGCTCTCCGCGTGGCGCAGCGCAAACCCGAGGTCGCCGGGCTGTACCATCTGATTGCCTCCGGTACCACCACCTGGTTTGACTACGCCCAGCTGGTGTTTGCCAAAGCCAGAGAGGCTGGCGTTGCACTGGCGGTGACACAACTCAATGCGGTGCCGACCAGCGCCTTCCCTACCCCGGCCAAACGCCCCCATAACTCCCGCCTTGATACCGGCAAATTCCAGCGCACCTTCGATCTGGTGCTGCCGGAGTGGACCGTCGGTGTGGAGCGGATGTTAACCGAGATCCTCGGCAAGTAAATCACTGGCCAGGGATGTAGTGACTGCCTCCCTGGCTGGCAGGGATAAAACAGAAAGGTGTGGCCGCAAGCCACCCTTTTCTTTTGCAATTTAAAAATAAGAAACAAGCATCATGACCAAACGTAAAGGCATTATTCTGGCCGGTGGCTCAGGCACCCGTCTCTATCCGGTGACCATGGCTGTGAGCAAGCAGCTGCTGCCCATCTATGACAAGCCGATGATCTACTATCCGCTCAGCACCCTGATGCTGGCGGGTATTCGCGATATTCTGATCATCAGCACGCCGCAAGATACCCCCCGTTTTGAGCAATTGCTGGGTGATGGCAGCCAATGGGGCCTGAATTTGCAATACAAGGTACAACCAAGCCCGGACGGGTTGGCACAAGCCTTTATTCTGGGTGAAGAGTTTATCGGGTCAGACCCCTGTGCGCTGGTGCTGGGCGACAACATCTTCTACGGCCATGACCTGCAGAAACAGTTGGCGGCGGCAGCGGCCAAAGAGAGTGGCGCTACCGTCTTTGCCTACCACGTGCATGACCCCGAGCGTTATGGGGTGGTTGAATTTGATAAAGAGGGCACCGCGATCTCTCTGGAAGAGAAGCCACTGGAGCCCAAGAGCAACTATGCGGTGACCGGCCTCTATTTCTACGACAACAGCGTGGTGGAGATCGCCAAGAGCCTGAAGCCGTCGGCCCGTGGTGAGCTGGAAATTACCGATGTGAACCGTATCTACCTGGAGCAAGGTAATCTGTCGGTGGCGATGATGGGCCGTGGTTATGCCTGGCTTGATACCGGTACTCATGAAAGCCTGATAGAAGCGAGCAACTTTATTCAGACCATCGAGACCCGTCAGGGGTTGAAAGTGGCTTGCCCGGAAGAGATTGCCTATCGCCAGAAGTTTATTAATGCTGAACAGGTTCGTGAGCTTGCCGCGCCGTTGGCAAAAAATGCCTATGGCCAATATTTGTTAAGAATGGTTGCCAAAGCCTGATTTGATATAGGGGGAGGGAATATGCTCCCCCATAAAGATTGAATTTAATGTGGATAGACAGATGAATGTAATCAAGACAGCAATTCCTGACGTACTTATTTTTGAGCCAAAAGTCTTTGGTGATGAACGAGGTTTTTTCTTTGAGAGTTTCAACCACAAGTCGTTTGAAGAGGCCGTAGGATATCCGGTTACTTTTGTGCAGGATAATCACTCCAAATCGTCGAAAGGGGTATTGCGTGGCTTGCACTATCAATTGCCCCCGTATGCCCAGGGGAAGCTGGTGCGTTGTGTAGTGGGTGAAGTATTTGATGTGGCGGTGGATATCCGCAGAAGCTCACCGACCTTCGGGCAATGGGTAGGAGTTCATCTGTCAGGTGAAAACAAGCGACAGTTGTGGATCCCGGAAGGGTTTGCCCATGGATTCCTGACGTTAAGCGAGACAGCAGAGTTTTTGTATAAAACAACAGCCTATTATTCTCCTCAAAATGATAGAGGGATTATATGGAATGATGTTGACATTAACATATCGTGGCCATGTCTTGATGCATATATCATGTCAGACAAAGATAAGGTGCATCCGAATTTTGGATGTACAGAATATTTTCAATGAAGACGATAGAATTATTTCTATACATTAACAGTGCATGTGGTAAATGAAAATGTTTTGTTCTAAACAAATAGGATCTTTTTCACTAGTTAGCAATCTATGGAAAAATAGGCAGCTAATTATTCAAATGACGTTGCGTGATGTTATTGGTAGATATCAGGGTTCTTTTTTGGGGCTATTATGGTCCTTTTTAAATCCAGTTTTGATGTTGTGTGTATATACGTTCTTTTTTAGTGTTGTATTTAAAGCTAGATGGTTAGGAGGAAGCGGTTCTAAAGCTGAGTTTGCGCTAATACTATTTTCCGGTTTGATGATTTTCAATTTCTTTGCTGAATGTTTAAATCGTGCACCATCTTTGATGCAATCTAACGTAAACTTTATAAAGAAAATAATTTTTCCATTAGAGATACTACCTGTTGTAACTATGCTAAGTGCATTATTCCATTTGTTAGTTAGCCTCTGCGTCTGGATTTGTTTCTATATAGTAATATTTGGTATTCCTCATATTGAGATACTACTTTTCCCTATTGTTATACTACCATTGCTATTTATCATTCTTGGTATAACTTGGATGCTTTCATCGTTAGGGGTATACTTACGAGATGTATCCCAAGTTGTCGGTACGGTCGTATCTATATTGATGTTTCTATCGCCAATCTTCTATCCTATAGAAAGTCTACCCGAATTATTTCAAGGGATAGTAAGGCTGAGTCCAGTGACACTTGCAGTTGAACAAGCTAGAAGTGCTATGTATTGGGGGAATGGTATAGACTGGGTTTTGTGGGGCTATTATATGATGATATCTGTATGTGTTTCTTGGTTAGGTTATGTATGGTTCCAAAAGACAAGAAAAGGATTCGCAGATGTCATCTAATAATGAAATATCCATAAAAGTAGAAAAGCTTAGTAAACGTTATGAAATATATTCATCTCCAAGAGATCGCTTAAAGCAATTTATAATCCCTCCAATGCAAGGTTTACTTGGGTTTGAGCGTAGACAGTATTTTAAGGAACATTGGGCTCTTCGGGATATTTCTTTTGAAGTAAAGAAAGGGGAGGCATTCGGTATTGTAGGGAGAAATGGTTGTGGAAAAAGCACGCTGCTTCAACTGATAACTGGAACACTAAATCCCACCGAGGGTTCGGTGTACACTAAGGGGCGTGTAGCTGCACTCCTCGAGTTGGGATCAGGATTTAACCCAGAATTTACTGGGCGAGATAATGTTTATCTTAATGGTATGCTACTCGGTATGAGTCGAGATGAAATAGATGCTCGTTTTGATAGAATTGCGGCATTTGCTGATATTGGTGAATATTTAGAAAGGCCAGTCAAAACATATTCCAGTGGTATGTTAGTGCGTTTGGCATTTGCTGTTCAGGTACAAATTGATCCTGATATATTGATTATTGATGAAGCATTGGCTGTCGGTGATGCATTATTTCAGAAGCGTTGTTTTCAGCGCATTGAGAAACTTTTATCAGATGGGGTCACTTTATTATTTGTATCCCATGATCAAGAGTCTGTTAGAACGTTAACTCAACGTAGTCTTCTCTTAAAAAAAGGCAGAGAGGTATTATGTGATACTTCTTCAAAAGTAATATTAGCTTACCGTAAGCTTCTTCATGAAGAGGAGTCTTCTTATTTTTCAAATCTAATTCCAAAGCCAAACCAAACAGTTAAGACTAACGCAGAAGTAAAAAATAAAGAATCTTCAGGCCCTAGCAATTCTTTTAAAAAAAATGACGAGCCTTTAATATCCAGTGTCAATAAGGAAGTTGTTATTTCCCAATCTAGCCGAGCTGATAGCTTATCCTTCGGTGAAGGTGAAATGGAGATTATTAGTGTTGCAACATTCAATGAAAAAGATGAACCTTGTGCCGTTTTTTACCCCGGAGATAAAATTAAAATATGTGTAAAAAGTCGCTCAAATATTGAAATAAATCATATTAACGTTGCTGTGAGAATTAGAAGTAGAGAGGGAATAAAAATATATTCTTGGGGAACCCTTAACCAAGATATACAAATTATTTCTGGGGCGAAAGAGGGGCCTTTATTTTGGGATAAAATAATAAAAACAAATGAGGAGTTTTCTGTTTGGTTTGAATTTCATTGCGTATTAGGAACTAACTTATATGAGATCCAGGCTTGTTTATCCTACGAGGATAAACCTGACTATAGTGCGCAGCGAGTTTTGCATTGGAAAGATGAAGCGGCATTCTTCCAGACATTGATTAGACAAGATGAGTATTTCTTTGGTGGTATGACCGATCTTCAGATGGCAGCAAATTGGGAGAATTGTAAATGAAAGACTCAGTGAATGTAGATTATCACAGTATGTATGACTCATATTGGTGCCATGAAGATCGTGAGAATGAGCGGAGTAGTAATCTAGTCGATATCTCAGAGCTGATTGCTAGTTCTTGTGGTTTTGGAAAAGTACTCGATGTTGGAAGTGGGGAGGGGTATCTTGTCTGTGAGCTTCTCAAAAGAGGAATTGATGCGTATGGGTTTGATGTTTCAGATATAGTCATTGAACGAGCTAATACGAGATGGCCTGAGCGCTTTTATCAAGGGTCAATTTTATCAATGCCATTTTCAGATGATAGTTTTGACTATATTGTTTCTACCGATTGCATGGAACATCTTGCTAAAGATGATGTACCAAAGGCTCTTCAGGAGCTATATCGTGTGTCATCTAGATATGTCTTTCTTCAGATAGCAACCACCGAAGATCGCGATGGGCATTGGCATTTAACTGTCGAAAATCGTACTTGGTGGGAGAGCTGCTGCTTTGAAAATGGTTTCCGAAAGCATCCTCTATATTATCATGTAAACAATTATGAATCGTTAAATAACGATGGTTGGCAGATATTTATACTATTAGAAAAGGTTAACAAAAATGCTTTGGATAAATATGATCTGAAAGTCCTTCCTGAAGAACGCCTACTTCATACAGATATGTTGCGCGAAACAGGTCGGCGTAGTGATGCTCATTGTATCAGATACCACAAGGCGGCTGAACTTATTCGCCCAGAAGACACTGTTCTTGACGTAGCATGTGGATTAGGTTATGGGAGTCACATTTTATATCAAAATTCAAGAGCCAAAAAAGTTGTCGGGGTCGATCTCAGTGATTTTGGTATTTCGTATGCTCGTGCTCACTATGGAATGACTGGAGAGGTTGAATTCTATGTTGGCGATGCACAGAGACTGGATGAAATACCAGACAATAGTATCGATTTCATTACTGCCTTCGAAACAATAGAACATGTTCCGGAACCGGAGTTGTATTTAAATGCGTTAAAACGAGTTCTTAAACCTTCTGGTAGAATAATGCTCTGCGCCCCAAACAATTGGGCCGATGAGACAGGAAAAGATCCAAATCCTCATCATTTACATGTTTATACATGGCCGAGATTGGTTGGAGAGTGTAGCAAGTACTTCATGTTGGAAAAGGGATACACACAAGTAGCTGGTGGAGCTATGAAATGTCACCATTCCCCCAGAAAATGGACTGAGATTGACCCTAACAAGGAATTAGATAGTGAAGCCGAATGGATTTTACTGCTTGTTATGAAGAATCCAGCCGAGGGTATTAATGTTCCATATTATGAGACTTGCTGGAAAATTCCTGAAAGTGATGAATTTAATGTGTCTGCATTTTCAAGAGATTATAATAATCCATGGCTTGTGAAGGGCATGATTGCAATTGGAATGAGAAATACCTCATACAAATGTTTATCTTCAATGCAGCAAAATGTGCTCAATCATTTCTCAATGTCTTCGGTGGACTATGGCGCTGCTTTATGCGGATATATATATAATGTAATGTCTTATGATTGTATCTCTGAACAGGATTATAATGATCTTGTATCTAAAGTAATTGATTATAAGAGAATAGATGAGCCCTCGCCTCACCAACAACGTTGGATCGTATCTCTACTTTATGCTGGCGGTGAGTTAGCAAGAAAAAGGGGGGATATTTCAAAAGCCAAGCAACTTTATACTTCTTGCTCTGAATATGACGTGTTGAAATATAGTCCATTACTTGGCGCCAAGATCATCGATTCACTATATTGGTTGGCAATTATATATTTAAATGAAAAATCACCTAATAAAGCCAAGTCATACCTTTTAAAATCCATTCAAGAGGTGCGTCGTATTTCTACAGCATCTTGGTTGAATGTTATTGGTGATATTGATTCGCCTTTACCATTTGGTTTTCCTGAAATGGCTCAGTTGTTTGACAAGGCGAGTCGATGTGTATATCTACTGACTGCAATTAATAATGCTAGTACAACAAAACAGGGGTTAATCTATCAAGAAAGTAAAGGTTTCTTTGAGCGGCAACTATACGACCTGAAACGTCATATCGAGAACAAAGATATTGAAAATGCACAGCTGAAAGAAACTAATAATAACTTAGATAAAAACATTGAATTGCTAAAGATTTCTATTTTTTCTCAAAACTCTCGGGTTGAAGAACTTGGTATGGAAATAAAAAGACTAAATGAGCGGTCTCAGTCTTTAGCAAAAGAAATTATTGATATGGATGCACATGCTCAAGCGCTTGCACGTGAGGTAGCAGAGAAGGATGCACATGCTCAAGCGCTTGCACGTGAGGTAGCAGAGAAGGACGCGCATGCACAAGCGCTTGCACGTGAGGTAGCAGAGAAGGATGCTCAAGCACAGTCCTTGGCACATAGACTTGTGGAAAAAGAGCATGATATATAAGTTATTATGAATATTCTGGCATCTCAAAAATAAGTACCGTTGTAAACAGCAACTAAGTTAAAACTTTAAATCTTAACGTATATATATTTAGAAAGTATATTACTAACCAGATATTGGCGAAATTATTTATGGCAAATTATAAAGTTGGTGTTGTTATTGTATCATATAACGCGTCAAATGCTGTTCAAGTTACACTGGAAAGCCTCCGCCTTGCTAAAAACAAAACAAAATATGAAGTCATATTAATTGATAATGCATCAGAAGAAATTGAAAGAGATAAAATAAAAAATATGATGAATTATTATTCATCTGTAACGGGTGGCGAATGGAAACATATACAGCAAGAAAAAAACCTTGGTTTTTCGGGTGGTAATAACATTGGTATAGATTTATTTATTGATAACGATGAGATTTCTCATGTCTGTCTTCTTAATAGTGATGTCATTGTTTCTGACTATTGGTTAGACAGATTAATAGAAAAAAATGTCGATATTATTAGCAGTGTCACAAATAAAGCTGATGGTGAGCAATGTATTCCAGTTGATTATAAGGTTGAGCTAAATTCATGTCTGAATTTTAGAGGTGAATTGAATTCATCCTTATTTAATAAAATAAATTCATTCTCAGAAAAAAGATACAAAACATGGAAGGGTCATGTAGTTGACTCTGATATAACCTTTTTTTGTGTTCTTCTGACAAGGAAAGCTATTCTTGAGATCGGTCGTCTAGATGAGAAGTTTTTTCCTGGCGGCTTTGAAGATGATGACTACTTGATTCGAGCTAGAAACTTAGGTTACTCAGTGTATCTTGCTCGTGATGTTTTTATTCATCATTGGGGATCTGCATCATTTGGGCAGTTGCAATATGAATATTTCAGTGGGCGTGCTGCTATAAATAAGGAATATCTAGAACAAAAACATTCTATTACATGGAAGCGAAGACCAGAGAAACCATTTGTATCTTTCAAAATGGATATCTTGTATGCACTAAATAACGTTAAGTCACCTGAAGAATTTAAGTATTTTATACTAGAGTATATTGATGAACTAACCACGACATTAAATTATTTTGATGAAGAGTTTAATAATATTCTTGGTGCGCTACGTGCTGCAAACATAGTTTCTGATAATGAACTTCAGTTTAAAATAACTTTAGCTGAGGAATTTGGCGATATAAAAGAGATTTGGAATGAAATAACTCTTCTCATTACAAAATTCCTACACGATAAGACCCTTACCCAGAAGGATAAAGAGTTACTTCTATCAAAGTTAGATCTTATCATAGATGCGGTATATCATCGTGTAGATTGTAATTTTGCTATGCATCGTGTCATAACTGCTCATCAAAAAAATATAGAGAAAGATGAGCCATCTTTAGTTGAGAGCAACATATCAAAATCACCAGTCCCACAATTTAAACAAACAAAAATTGAAAAGGTTAAGTGGTTTATAAAACATGCAATATCATTCATTATTCGCTTTGACGGGATTGTTTTCTTTGGGGGGTATCCCTATCCGGAAAGGCAAAGTGATGGATATTTTCAGCGTATTCAAATTATTGATAGATTATTTACTGATCGCTGGCGTGTATATGTTGAAAGTGATGAGCTTAAAGGTCGTGATAAATGGTTTGATAGACCAGAGAGCAAAGTGCTGGTGTTGAGAATTACTGGTGGCAAGAAAAGAAAATTAATGGTCAGAATGTTAGCTTTAATCTCTGTCCTACGCTGTAGAAAAATCTATTTCCATAGTGTATTGAGAATGAGAGATAATTTATTTGGACGATTAATGTATGTTCCATTTATCAAAAAGGCATTAGATGTTCATGGTGTGGTCCCCGAAGAGTTTCGTATGCATAGTGATTTTTATAGTGCCGTGCTATATGAGAAAGAAGAGCAATTAGCTGTAAATAAGGCAGGGCTAGTTATTGTTGTCACTGATGCAATGAAGAGTTATCTCACACAAAAGTTTAGAGATAGTCTTAAAGCGGATATTGTTTCATTTCCTATGTTTCCAACTATGCCACCGACGTTAAATGAGCGTCCTTATATAGATGGAAAACCAGTAGTAGTATATGCAGGTGGGTTGCATAAGTGGCAACAAGTATCAAAGATGATCGATGCGATGTCTAAAACCATAAATATTTGTCATCATAGGTTCTACTGTCCTCAACCAGATATATTTATGTCCATGTTGCCACATGAGTTGAAAGACAAAATTGATATTCAATCAAAATCTCATGATGAATTGACATCTTTATATGCCGAGTGCCATTATGGCTTTATCTTGAGAGAAAATATTATTGTTAATAATGTTGCATGTCCTACTAAGTTGGTTGAGTATCTTGCGATGGGTATTTTACCTATAGTGGATTGTGAAGATATAGGTGATTTTAAATCTTTAGGAATGAAATATATTCGTCTTTCAGATTTTTTGTTAGGGAATCTGCCTGACCCGCAGCTGCGAATGTCCATGGTAGCAGAAAACTTTTCTGTTTATGAAAAATTAAAGTGCGTTCGTAAAGTAGGCTCCCATCAGATATACGACTTTTTTACAAATAAGTCATCGTCATCTGTACATAAATTAAGAAATGAGATTACCCCTATAATATATAAGTTATTACCAGTTGATACTTTTCGAGGGGAATTTGCTCGCTTGTGCTATAGAACCCTAAAGGGGAAAAAAAAAATAGCTAGTTCTATAGATGTCAGTAAGTCATCATGCTCCTCAGTCAATATAAATCATGAATATGATCTTATTGTTCAGGTTGATAATTTTGAGGCTGGGGGGCTTGAGAATGTAGTGTTGGAGCTTAATGAGTTCCTAATGGAAAATGGCTATCGAGTATTATTGCTGGTTCTGGGGACACAAGGTGTGTCGGTGCAAAGAGCCCGAGATATAGGCATGAGTGTCCATTGTATGGCTTATAGTGATGAGGCTTATATCGATTTACTTCAAGTAGTAAAACCTAAAATTGTCATGACACATTATTCCATTAATGGTGTAGGTATTTGCCATGAAAATAACATTCCATTTATTCAAGTCATACATAATTTGTATATGTGGTTTAATCCGCTTCAGAAGGCTGAATTTAAGCGTGCAGCTGAATTGACAAAAGTGTTTGTTGCTGTGTCTAGTGCGGTTAAAAACTATAGTGTTTCTAAATTAGCTGTACCTGAGGAAAAGTGCATTGTAATATCAAATGGAATTAATTTCGAACCATTTGACAAAATTGACAGAAATATCTCTAGGCTTAAATTAAGAACTGAATTTAGTATAGCTGAAGATGCCTTTGTATACATCGATGTCGGGGCTATAAATCATCAAAAAAATCATATTGCTGTATTACGTGCATTTAAGTCTATAGCGACAAAGTGCCCAGATTCGGTACTTGTTATTATCGGCCCTGCGTATGAACCTGATCTTTTACGGGAAATAGAAGAGTTTATCCTTGTTAATGACCTTGTGGATAGGGCGTACTACTGTGGTCAAGTAAAAAATGTTGATGAGTTTCTTGCTATGAGTGATGCTTTTGTAAGCGGAACAATATTTGAGGGGGGACCATTGACTCTACTTGAAGCTGTAAAAAGCGACTTGCCTGTTATTATGCCAAATGTTGGTCTTGCGAGTGATTTTTATGGAAAAAATGGGTTTGAAATAATTGACAGGGCTGTTGATATAGAAAATTATGATGGTCCTATATGGAGCATTCCAACGAGGCATGACTATGAGTCTGATCTAGCTGATGCCATGGTAAGGGTGTATTGCAACCCAGTTACGCCTCAATTATCTGCCGATGAATTCTGTAATATGAACAAAGATATTACGTATTCTAAATATAGGGATTTAGTTGATACAATAATATCAATTTCGAAACGGGCGAGTTAATCAGTGTATTTACTTAATAGCATATGAAAGATTATTTAATTCGGTTTTTATATAAGGTGGCTAAAAATATATACTGGAAGTTGCCTTCTCCATTACGTAATAAACTGGTTGGTGAAGCGCACTCAGTAGTGCGGCAGTTGAGATCTCTCGGTGGAGGTAATTACAAAAAAGTAAGTTGTGTGGACATTAGCTGGCATTTATTTAATGAGACGGTATTGTCTAAAAAGGATGATACTAAAAAAATTATTGTTTTTGAAAGAAATATTGATTGGGATATACCATTATTTCAGCGTCCACAGCATTTATCCGTTGCATTGGGTAATCTTGGCCATATAGTTATCTATATGACCACAGGCGATGGAGTAAAAGGGTTTCGAAATGTGGCTACTAATGTATGGTTATCAAATGATGAATCTGTTGCATTGATTCCTCATGCATACCACATTTTCCTAAGTACATCCTTAATGGCATCATCAAGAACGATAGAAAAGGTAAAAAAAAGTGGTTATGTTATATATGATTATGTTGATCACATAGATCCATTGATTTCTGGTAGTCAGCGTGAAATTTTACGTTTGCTCGATATGAAAAAGAAAGCTTTTTCTGGTTGTGCAGACTATATTATCACTACTGCTAAGCAACTATACATGGAAGCAATCACACATGTGGATAGCTCTATATGTTCATATATACCAAATGGCGTTGACGTTGAGCATTACAGAAAAGCTATAAATACTGACTGTGTTTTGCCTGACAATTTGGTGGCATTTCGGAGTAAATATAGGATAACTGTTGGTTATTTCGGCGCGATGGCACCTTGGTTATGGTATGAGTTAATAGACTTGATTTCTTCCAAAATGCCAGACTTTGGGTTTATTTTTATCGGGCCGGATTATCAAGGTGGACTGGAGAAACTTCCTTTAAAAGATAATATTATATATTGTGGTGCAGTCGAGTATAATAACTTACCATCATATGCTAAGTTATTTGATATTTCTTTTATTCCATTCGAGCCTAGTGAAATTGCTAGTTCAACGTCCCCTCTGAAGTTGTTCGAATATTTTGCCTTGGGGAAACCAGTAGTTGTTACAGAATGTATGAATGAGTGCACAGTTTATGAAGAAGTCTTTTCTGGTGCAGATGCTTTAAGTTTTATTAAAGCTATCAAATTGGCATCGCAATCTATTGGTGATGCTGAATATATAAGTAAATTGAGAGAGTTGGCTGAGAAAAATAGTTGGAGTGTTCGCGCAGAGCAGTTTGATAGAGATATTCTGAGTTAATACATTGGGAATCAATATGAAAAAAATAATGTGTGTTGTTGGCACTCGGCCAGAGGCCATTAAGATGGCTCCAGTGGTTAAAGCGTTACAGAATGCTGATGACTTTGATGTTATTGTTCTGGCAACGGCTCAGCATCGCGATTTGTTAGATCAAGCGTTTGCCCTATTCAATATTCAAGCGGACTATGATCTTAATGTGATGACTCCGGGACAAACGCTACCAGAGCTGACATCACGTCTAATGTTGAGCATAGATAAAACGCTGGATGAGGCGAAGCCCGACATGGTTATCGCTCAGGGTGATACAACAACAGTGTTTGTTACCGCTCTTGCATGCTTTTACAAAAAGATACCGTTTGCGCATCTGGAGGCAGGGCTAAGAACTCATGATCTATATTCTCCTTTCCCTGAAGAGGCAAATCGAGTACTAGCTGGCCACTTGGCATGCTTGCATTTTGCACCAACTTCCGTTTCCAGAGAAAATCTGCTTCGTGAGGGAATTTCACAAGAGCAGATTACTGTAACTGGAAATACAGTTATTGATGCACTCCTGGAAACAGCCAAGACTGACTTTAATCTTGGTATCGAGATCCCTAAAGATAAGCGAATTGTATTAGTAACATCTCATCGAAGAGAGAACTTTGGTCAACCAATAGTAAATATTTGTAAGGCGATTTTGGAGTTAATAGAAAAGCACGAAGATATTTATGTGCTTTTCCCTGTGCATCCCAACCCGAATGTCCGTGAGGTTACTGATCGTTATCTGCGTGGCCATGAGCGTATACAGCTAGTTTCACCATTTGACTATGGTCCATTTGTGACGGCGATGAAGTCCGCATATCTTATTCTTACGGATTCAGGTGGTGTTCAAGAGGAAGCTCCGGCGCTTGGTAAGCCTGTACTGGTTTTGCGTCGTGACACAGAGCGTCCTGAAGCCGTAACAGAGGGGGTTGTCAGATTAATAGGTACAGAGACAATAGATATTGTTCGTGAAGCATCTCAGTTACTATCCGATAGAGTTGCATACGCTAAGATGGCAATTGGTGCATCGCCTTATGGCGATGGTAATGCTAGCAAGCGTATTGTAGAAATAGTAAGAAATTACTTTAATAGCAAGCCAATATGAGACTAGTATATATATCACCTGTACCTTGGCGTAGTATAAATCAACGTCCCCACTTTTTTGCGAAAATGGCAGTTAAGTATGGAGTTGATGAGTTACTATGGGTTGAGCCATATCCAAGCCGATTTCCTAATTTTGGAGATCTTCTGCCGGGGCGTCATGCCCCGGAACCATCAGGTCTTGCAAATATAGAACATGTGGAGATTGTTTCGGCAGGTTCTTTAATTCCATTAGAACCTATTGAAATATTATTTGATTTCTTCAATGGTAGTCGTATTAATAAGTTAATTAACTCAATTCTTGATTTTGTCGGAACGGAAGAGGCTGGTATTGTTATAGGTAAGCCATGTCGCCTTTCTCTTGCTTTACTCAAGGCAAGAGACTGGGACTTCTCCTGTTATGATGCTATGGATGACTTTCCATCTTTTTATCATGGCCTATCTAGAACACACATGACTCTAATGGAGGCTAATCTCATCAAAGAGGTTGATATTATAATGTGTTCTAGTCATGAATTATATGACAAGTTTATTCATGATAAAAAGTTGCTAGTTTTAAATGCATGTGCTGATGGGTTAACTAAAGAGCAAGATGTTGACAAAGGTCAGGGGCATGTTTTTGGTTACATTGGAACGATTGCTAGTTGGTTTGATTGGAAATGGTTAATAGAGCTAGCCAATTTAAATCCAACATCATCTGTTCATCTATTTGGCCCTGTAAAGAGCAGACTCCCGACATGTTTGCCAAAAAATGTTATTTTGAAAGGTGCCATACCTCATAGTCAAGTCATGTCAGAAATCTCGAAATTTGATGTGGCAATCATCCCTTTTGTTATCAACGAGATTACCCGGTTTGTTGATCCAGTAAAATACTACGAATATGCGCTTGCCGAAATACCTATTCTCTCGACTAACTTTGGTGAAATGGTTTGGCATCATAGAGAGATTATAAATAAAAGCAATTGTCATTATTCTATACCTAGCGGGACATTATTTTTCGAGCATGACCATATGAAAGCAGGAGTACCCAGATGGAGTGAGCGTTTTGCCGTTTTATTTGATGAGGTTTTTCAAAGTTGCTCTTAATATCAATGGTGTTGTTTAACCCTGATAAGATATTGTTAGGTACAGTTTTTGATAAGATTTTTGATGCATTGAACTCATTCAATCGTCATGATTTATTTACTAACCTAGTTGTTATTGATAATAGTAGTCAACCATCAAAAGAAATCAAAGAATATATAGAATCCATCCAATGCTTTAACTCAATAAAATATATTGGCCGTGATGATAACCCTGGCTTTGGGTGCGCACACAACCAATCCATGCGATATGATAGCAGTTTAAAATACCACCTCATCCTCAATCCCGACTTGGAAGTTGCCCCAGATGCACTGAAAAATGCACTCGAGTTTATGGAGCAACATCCGGATTGTGGATTATTGACGCCTTTCGCTACATGGGAAGATGGTGAGGTACAACGGCTTTGTAAACGCTATCCAACCGTATTTGATTTACTGTTGCGTGGTTTTGCGCCCGCGTTTGTGAAGAGGTTTTTCCAGACGCGCTTGGCGAAGTATGAGATGGCAGATCAGCTCAACAATCGTGACGTGCTGTGGGACCCACCCATTGTCAGTGGTTGTTTTATGCTGTTTCGCACAAATGTTCTGCAGCAGCTCGGAGGGTTTGACCCTCGCTTCTTCCTCTATTTTGAAGATTTTGACATTAGTTTGCGGGCAGGAAAGATCAGCCGGATTGCTTATGTCCCTCAGGTGAAGGTTGTTCATCACGGTGGGCATGCATCCCGCAAAGGCTGGCGCCATATATGGATGTTTGGGCGTTCCATGGTGACTTTCTTCAATATTCACGGTTGGCGTTGGTGGTAATGGCAGATATCAAAAGTACAGTCTTGGTGACTGGTGCCAACGGATTTGTAGGCAAGGCGGTCTGTGAACACTTGCTGGCTCTGGGGGCGAATGTTAAAGGAGCGGTGCGAAGTCTCCCGCTGGCTTCTTACCATCTTCATGCTCCCTCTCTGACTGCTGATGCCAGCTGGACAGCCCAATTGCAACAGGTGGATGTGGTTGTTCACTGTGCTGCCAGGGTGCATGTGATGTCGGATACCGCGACAGATCCCCTGGCAGCATTTCGAGCGGTGAATACAGAGGGCACCCTCGCTCTTGCCCGGCAGGCTGCTGAGGCAGGAGTTAAGCGCTTCATCTTTATCAGTTCGATCAAAGTGAATGGCGAGCAGACCGAGCCTGGCAAGCCATTTGATGAGAATGTGCAAAGTCCGCCAGAAGATCCCTATGGACGCTCGAAGTATGAGGCGGAACAGGGGCTGATGGCACTCGCAAAAGAGTGTGGTATGGCTGTAACCATCATCCGTCCTCCTCTTATTTACGGGGAAGGGGTGAAGGCTAACTTTGCCAGCATGATGACCTGGGTGCGCAATGGGATCCCGCTCCCTTTTGCCCGTTTGACCAATGCGCGCAGCCTGTTGGCGTTACCTAATCTGTGTGACTTTATTGCCCATGCGATGGCGCACCCTGCCGCAGTGAACCAGGTCTTTTTAATCGCAGATCCTGTCGCAGTGTCGACGTCTCAGTTGTTGGCGGCGATTGCAGAAGCAGAAGGCGTTAGCTGTCGGCTCTTTTATCTCCCACCAGGAGTAATAAGAGGGCTTGGACGCTGTTTGGGGATTGATTCCAAGCTACAACGGATTTATGGCTCTCTGGAAATGGATACCCGCAAGGCTCAGAGCCGATTACAATGGTCGGCACCCTATTCGCTTTCTCAGACCCTATCTCTGATGGCGTCAATCCATAGTGAGTCGTCTTGATGCTGGCATTTGTTTTGTTGTCGATATTTTGTCTTTTTCTTTCAATCACCATGACCGGCCTGCTCAGGCGCTACGCCCAGACCCGTTTACTTGACCAACCCAATCATCGCAGTTCACATCAGGCGCCCACCCCGAGAGGTGGTGGCATGGCTATCGTGGCGACCTTTCTGCTGGCAGCCCCGTTGTTTGTAACCCTGATCCCACTGCCCTCCGGCTTATCCCAGAGCAGCTTTGCATTGATATGGGCTGCGGCGCTGGGCATTGCATTGGTTGGTTTTATCGATGACCACATCTCTCTCAAGCCTCGAACCCGCCTGATTGTGCAGAGCATGGCGGCCGCTTTGGTGGTATCTGCGGTTAATGGTTTGCCAGCGCTGACCTTCTTTGGTTGGCAGCTGGATCTTGCTTGGTTTGGTTACCTGCTGGCCTGGCTGGGGGTGATCTGGTTTATCAATCTCTACAACTTTATGGATGGCATCGATGGCTTGGCGGCAGGTGAAGCCGTTGTCGTCTGTCTGTTCATGGCGTTATTTCACTATCTGGTTGGGGGAGAGTGGTCGTCTGCCAGTTTGATCCTGCTACTGGGGATTTCGGCTGCGGGCTTCTTGTGCTGGAATTTTCCACCCGCCAGGATCTTTATGGGGGATGGTGGCAGCGGATTTCTTGGCTTGATGCTGGCTTCCCTGATGCTGCTGGATGCTGCTTCTTCACCTCAATTCCTGTGGGCATGGCTCGTCATGCTCGGAGTCTTTGTGGTTGATGCGACCTGGACGTTGCTGAATCGCTATCGTCTGAAATGTCGTCTGAGCGAGGCTCATCGTACTCATGGCTATCAATATCTGGCGAGACGTTGGCAAAGTCATCGAAACGTGACCTTGGCTGTGCTTCTTATAAATAGCCTCTGGCTTGCGCCGATCGCTGTCATGATTGTATTGGTCCAGCTCGATGGTGTGATCGGTCTGGTCATTGCCTACTTGCCGTTAGCCTTTCTTGCGTATCACCTGAATGCAGGAGTACCAGAATGAGAAATGAGCTTTTACCCGGAGGGGGCTGGCTACTGACTTGCCTGGGCTCCCTATCACGAGCCAGTAAGCGTGTCATCTCTGTCGCCGTTGATATGCTCTTGATCACCATGACCTATTGGGGAGCGTACTGGATCCGGCTTGAACATAACTGGCCCATCGATAGCCCGCATCACTGGGCACTGCTTGGCGCAATTATCATTGTCAGCATCAGTTTGTTTGTACGGCTGGGGCTGTATCGCGCAGTGCTCCGATATGTCAGCTTTCGGGTCTTATGGACAATCTCGCTAGGGGCATTTCTTTCAACCTGTTTCTTTGTTCTCTCTGCGTTTTACTTTGATATCTTTCTGCCCAGAACGGTATCTGTTATCTATCTCTCCTTTTTGGTGCTGCTGGTTGGTGGTGTGCGGCTGTTTTTCCGGGCGCTGCTCAATAGCACCCGTCTGGCTCGTACCCAGGTGTTGATCTATGGCGCGGGTTCTTCGGGTCGACAACTGCAAATGGCCTTGTTGCAAGGTAATGAGTTTTATCCCGTCGCCTTTATTGATGACGATCCCGCCAAACAGGGATGCGTGATCCAGGGCTGTACCGTTTATCACAGTGCTCAGTTGCCAGCCCTGATTGACCACCATGGGGTACAGAAGATCTTGCTGGCTATGCCGAGCAGCACCAGAGCGCGTCGTCAGGAGGTGATCAATGCACTTGAGCCCCTCTCTTGCGAAGTGCTCTCTATCCCGGGAATGGCCGATCTGGTCAATGGCTCGGCTCGCATAGATCAGCTCAATGAGGTTTCCATCGACGATCTGTTGGGCAGAGATCCGGTAGAGCCGGTGACAAAATTAATGGAAGCCAATATCACAGGCAAAGCGGTCATGGTAACCGGTGCCGGTGGCTCTATTGGTTCTGAGCTCTGTCGCCAAATCTTGCGGTGCCGTCCATCCACTCTGGTACTGTTCGAACTATCCGAATACGCCCTCTATGTCCTGCACAAGAACCTGCGGGAGCAGTGTCAGCGTGAAGAAATCGAAACGGATCTGGTGCCGTTACTGGGGTCAGTGCAGCGCCAGCATCGTCTCAAGACGGTGATGCAGAGCTTCAGGATCCAGACCGTCTACCATACAGCTGCTTACAAACATGTCCCGCTGGTTGAGTTCAACATCATTGAAGGGGTACGTAACAATGTATTCGGCACTCTTTATGCGGCACAGGCGGCCATTGAGGCTGGGGTGGAAACATTCGTGCTGATCTCTACCGATAAAGCCGTGCGGCCAACCAACACCATGGGGGCCAGCAAGCGTCTGGCCGAGTTGATCTTGCAAGCCTTGACCCGCGAGAAGCACAGCACCCGTTTTTGTATGGTGCGTTTTGGCAATGTTCTTGGATCTTCCGGCTCAGTGGTGCCGTTATTCAGACAGCAGATAGATAAGGGGGGGCCCATCACTCTGACTCACCCCGATATTATCCGTTACTTCATGACCATACCTGAGGCTGCCCAGCTGGTGATCCAGGCTGGCGCCATGGGGGAGGGGGGCGACGTCTTTGTGCTCGATATGGGGCAACCGGTACGGATCATGGAGCTGGCCAAGCGCATGATACGCCTCAGCGGCCTGACACTGCGTGATGAGCAGCGTCCCGATGGTGATATCGCCATAGAGGTGACGGGGTTGCGGCCGGGCGAAAAGCTCTACGAAGAGTTACTGATTGGTGATGATGCCAGAGGAACCGAACACCCCAGGATCATGGTGGCACAAGAGAGCTGGCTGCCCTGGTCCCGACTGCGCCCCTTGCTGGCCTCGCTGGATGATGCTTGTCACCGTTTTGATCAACAGCAAGTGCGCGAGATCCTGATGCATGCTCCTGCTGCATTCGAACCGACGGATGGTATCTGTGATCTGGTGTGGCTAGCGAAGCAGCATACAATAACGGAGAACATCGTGAAGCTACCAGTACACAATGTTAATTTTTTGCTGGCTAGAAATTGAGTTACCTGTTTCTATAATGAGGCAACTTGGATGCGATTAGGCCTGGTTGTGGCATTTTATCGAGAATATGCCGCAATTATTACTAATGTTAGTATTCTATTATTTGAAAAAATGGTGACCATTGGGTTGGTTTTTTTTTGCGAGGGGGTAATTAGTCATCTACTCGGTGTGTCATTATATGGGAAATGGCTATATTCGCTCAATGCCGTCATTTTATTGTCATCAGTTACATTGATTGCCGGCTCGGAAGTTGTTGTTCCGGCATTAGTTCGGCATCCTCATTTGCGTTGGAAGATACTATCTTCAGTATTTGTTTTTCGTCTACTTTTCGCTTTGGTTGCTTTGCTTGTCACATTAGTCTACGCAAATTTTATTGTCGCAGATCAAGATGTAAGATTAATGCTGATGCTATTGGCACTGGCGCTCATTTTTAATGAACCATTTTCAGTAATAGCCAACTACTATCAAGCTACCACAAATATAGGTATTGTTGTAGCGATTCGTCTTGCAATTTTATTATTAAGGGTGCTTTTGGTAAGCCTCGCTCTTTTACTTTCATCTTATTTCATCATCTATTCAAGCAGGGCAATAGAAGCAATGTTTTTAGCTATGTCACTGTGTTGTGTTATTTATTTTAGAGGTGGCATCTGGGACTGGCATAAAAAAGTGGCAGTGGTAATGTTAAGTCGAGGTGGGGCGCTCTGGGTCCCATTAATGCTTATGCTGATTTATATGAGAATTGATCGCTTTTTCATCGAGCATTACTTAGGGTATGAACAACTAGCCATGTATGGTGTAGCTAGTCAAATGCTAGAGCAGGGCGTACTTGTACTTGGTATAGTTGTGCAGTCTATAGCCCCAATGATGTTATATGGGCGCAGAGTAAAAAAAATACATACGGTCTGTTTAGGGCTGTTATTAGTTGCATGTATCTTGCAATTAATGGGTTGGTTATGGCTACATGAAATTGTCTATTTTATCTTTGGAAAAGATTATGAGTTAGCAGCAGAATTAGCCATTATGATGTTGCCTGCGCTTTCTTTTTTCGCTGTGGATAGCGTTTTAATGCAACGGTTATACCGTGACAAAAAATATTTTTTGATAATGTGCAAGTGGTTCTTTCTCTTAATTATAAGCATGTTCAACTATTGGTTGTTGCTAAAAGTATTTCGTTCCGGTGACATTTACATCGTTTACATAACTAATGCTTTTTTGATGATGGCTGCGACGATGTCGATATACTTCATTCATCAATATAAAGGTTGCGTGTGTAAGGTCGTGCAATGATAACAATAATGACGCCAACTTATAACAGAGCATATGTTTTACCAAGGTTGTATGACAGTTTGTGTCAGCAGACAAGGCGGGACTTTGAATGGCTTGTAATCGATGACGGTAGCACTGATGGTACCGCCGAGCTTATTTTTGATTATAGAGTTAAATCTGACTTTCCAATCAATTATTTTTATAAAGAAAATGGAGGGAAGCATCGCGCTATAAATGAAGGTGTGGTTCATGCGACCGGTGATTGGATTATCATTGTGGATAGTGATGACTTATTAACTGGTGATGCTGTTGCCAAGCTATATGATGTTATGAATCATATTGGCTCGGAATTTGTTGGGATGTGTTTTAGAAAAGCAACATTATCTGGTCATATGATTGGTATCTCCGACACCGCATGGAGCAAGTCAATGGTAATGCAGCCCATCATGGCAGGGCATATATTACAAGGTGACCTGGCTTATGTTTTTCGCACTAATGTTATGCGTGAGTTTCCTTTTCCTCAGTTCCCGGGCGAAAAGTTTGTACCAGAGTTATATATATGGAATAAAATTGCCGATATAGGTAAGATAGTTTTTTATGTAGACCAAGTAATATACTTGTGTGAATATCTTCCTGATGGCTACACCTCAAATTTTAAAAAAAATCTAAGAAGTAATCCATGTGGTTTTGGTTTGTTTTATAGAGACCAGGTGATCCGAGATACTCGATTGTTCGGCAAGGTCAAAGCATGTGTCAGAAGTCTCCAGTGCATTCTTTACTGTTGGTTGAAGAAATAGCATGAAAATTGCGATGGTAATCACAGGCCTTGGTATGGGGGGCGCTGAACGACAAGTGTGCGATTTGGCAGATCAATTTATTAGGTTGGGCCACCATATATTAATTATCTCGATGACCGGTGAAATTAGCAATCGCCCACATTCGACTGCAGCAAACATCGTTTCACTGCAGATGAGGAAAACTCCATTTAGTGTTTTCAAAGCATACTGGCAGGCGATCAGGTTACTTAATCAATATAAACCGGATGTGGTGCATAGCCATATGGTGCATGCAAATATTTTTGCTCGGTTATTACGATTGTTTGTATCATTTCCGAAGCTTATCTGCTCTGCACATAGTGTTAATGAGGGAAGAGGGTGGCGGATATTGGCATACCGGCTTACCGAAAGGTTATGTGATCTTAACACAAACGTAAGCCAAGAAGCAGTTGAGGCTTTTATTAAACAAGGTGCGGTATCTGCCGGGCGAATGAAAGTCATGTATAATGGTATTGATACGGAGCGTTTTTATTTTAACGCCACAGTCAGAAATAAATTACGCTCTCAGCTTGGGATTGATGACAATAACATATTGTTAATTTCAGTAGGCAGACTGACCGCTGCCAAGGACTATACAAATTTGCTTGTTGCATTTGCGATGTTATCTTCGAGATCCAATAATGTTAAGTTGGTCATCATAGGTGAGGGTGAGGAAAAAGAATACTTAACCACAATCGCTAGCGCACAAGGGATTAGCGAGCGAGTTCATTTCTTGGGGCTGCGCTATGATGTTGAAGATTGGATGAGTGCAGCAGATATATTTGTGTTGTCATCAGCTTGGGAGGGGTTTGGTTTAGTTGTGGCTGAGGCTATGGCTACTGAGCGGGTAGTGGTTGCCACCGATTGTGGTGGAGTGAGGGAAGTGGTTGGCTCTGCTGGATTGCTTGTCCCCTCTAAAAATAGTCAGCAGCTATTTACCGCGATTGAGCAGGCTATGATGCTTTCGCCGCTTGAGAGAGAGGTGATGACTAGGGAGGCTCGGATTCGGGTTATTAGCCATTATTCAATAGAGACTATCTGTCTGCGTTGGTTAAATTTGTACCAGGACTACACATGAGCAAACATCTTTGTATGGTGAGCAATACAGCGTGGTCAATGTGGAATTTTCGCCGCGGATTATTATCTGCACTTATACAACATGGATATCGCATAACCATTGTTGCTCCACCTGATAATACAGTTTTTTCGCTCTGTGATTTGGGGTGTTCATTTATACCGTTGGCACTATCCCCTAAAGGAGTCAACCCAATTGTTGAACTAAAATTAATATTTGATTTCGTAAGAATATATAGAAAAATTAATGCGGATTTAATTATCCATTATACGGTAAAACCAAATATATATGGTTCTTTTGCTGCACATCTTTGTCGCACACCTGCCTTGGCTATAACCACTGGGTTAGGATATGCCTTTATGAATGATGGTTGGGTGCCCAAAGTAGTAAGGTTGCTTTATAAATTCGCTTTTAAATATCCTAAGCTAGTCATTTTCTTAAATGAAGATGATCGCCTTGAATTTGTATCAAGACAGTTGGTAGATGAAAGAAAGACTCTGTTACTGCCTGGCGAGGGCGTTGATTTGAGTTTTTTTTATCCTTCAGAAAAATTTGCTGAAGATGACTCGGTTAGTTTTTTGCTCATTGCTCGGTTGTTATGGGATAAGGGGATTGGAGAATATGCAGCAGCCGCAAAGCAGATTCATATTCGTCATCCAAACATAAAGTTTAAATTGCTAGGCGATGTTCAGGCTGATAACCCACGAGCGATCGGATATGCACAGTTGCATGAATGGATCAATGACGGTGTGCTGGAATATCTCGGTACTACACATGATGTTAGGCCTATCATAATGGAAAGTGATTGTATTGTGTTACCTTCTTATCGCGAAGGATTGCCAAGAACTATGATCGAAGCTGCTGCAATGGCAAAGCCAATTATTGTTACCGATGTTCCTGGATGTAGAGATGTACTGCTACATGAGAAAACCGGGTTACTCTGTCAAGCTAGAAATGTTTCATCATTGGCTGATGCGATGATGACATTCATACGAATGACTACAGCTCAAAGAACCTTGATGGGTAATGCTGGGAGGCAATTAGTTAGTGCCAGATTCGATGAGAAAAAAATCATTGGCATATATTTTGACATATTGGCTCAGCATATCGATGGCGCTCAGCCCTGTGGTTGATAACTAAATGAGTTTTTCATGATAAATAATAGCTATTATCCATATGGTGGTCGTTGGTATGACCTTGTACGGTTTAATTATACAATAATGTTCTTTTTTACATCCTTGGTGTCAACATTATTACCTGCATTTTTGTTTTGGGGCGAGGACTTTTGGAATTTCCTTGATGATGTAAAAATAAATTCACTTTTAGGAATCTTTATAACATGTATTACTGCTGGTTTTTTCCTGAGTCGAGTGCTTTGCTATCCTGGAGTTAATGCTTTATCTTATATGATTCCAACAGTAACCGCTGTGTATGGAATATTATTCGGTGTGTTGCTGCTGTTTCGTCTTGAGTATAGTAGGCCAGTAATTATAAGCTCGTATATATTGGTTTTAGTATCTTGCTGGCTTATTTATTACTTAGGGGCACGATCTGGCAAGGTTAAGTATTCTATCATCCCGGTTGGTAATTATCAGAAACTGTGTGCCTTGACTGCTGTTGAATGGAATATTCTTCACAAACCAGATTTTTCTCTGTTTTGTGGTAATGCCGTAGTTGCTGACCTTCACTCATCTGATTTGACGAGTGAATGGCAAAGGTTATTAACTGATTTCGTTTTGTTAGGGATACCAATCTATCACAGCAAAACTATATATGCATCATTAACAGGCCGAGTGAGCGTTGAGCAATTATATGAAAATGACTTGGGTTCCGCTATTCCCTCGTTGTTTTATTTCTTTTTAAAAAGACTAGCTGATCTTTTGGTTGTTATAATTGCACTCCCCTTTTTTATGCCGGTGTTACTTATAACAGCAATATTAATAAAGCTGGAAAGCCCTGGCCCTGTTTTCTTTAAGCAAAAGAGAGTTGGGTTGGGTAATAAAGATTTTGTAATATATAAATTTCGTAGTATGCATGACAGTTCATCATCAGACAATGCATATTTTGCTCAGCAGGTTGACAAACGGATTACTCGTGTTGGTAATTTTATTCGTAAATATAGAATTGATGAGCTCCCGCAATTCTTTAATGTTCTTAAAGGGGATATGAGCTTGATTGGTCCTCGGCCTGAACAGCGTTTTTTTGTGGAGAGGTTTGAGTCTGAATTACCATTCTATATGTATCGTCATATGGTTCGTCCTGGTATAAGTGGATGGGCTCAGGTGATGCATGGCTACTCAGCTGATACAGATAGTACTCGTATAAAATTAGAATATGATTTTTATTATATTAGAAACTTTTCGCTTTGGCTTGATCTATTAATAGTAATCAAAACTATTAAAACAATGCTGACAGGGTTTGGGGCTCGTTGAGTATACGGAAATAATATATGAGCAGCTTGTATTGGATTTTATCTTCATTATACTGGTTACTTGGAGTGCATTTTTTTATGCACAACCCGGGAGGAGCAGGGCTATATCTGCCCTTTAACGCATGGGGATGGGTGTTTGCCTCGCTGGCTATTGGATTAGGATTGTGGCAAGTGACGTTACGCCAGCGTCTGCTCTTTTCTCCATTACAAGCGGGCTTATGGATAGGGGCACTCTTGCTACTGCTGCCGATGTTCTATCCAGGTTTTGCACTCAGGGATTATGCCATTCCAAGATTATTGGGGCTTTTTGCTGGTCTGCTGTTTTTATTCGGGCTCTATCAATGGCGCTTCAATCGGTTGCAGCGTGATCGCTTGCTCTATATCGTCCTGATAGCGATCGCGATGGAGGCTTTGCTCGGTCTGATACAGTTCTATCTGTTGACACCCGGTAACTGGATTGGCTACGACACTAAAACCAATCGTCCTTACGGGATCTTTCAACAGCCAAACGTGATGGCAACCTTTATGGCAACTGGTCTTGCCCTTGCTATTTGGCTGGAATTACGCCGAGAGGGTGGTCGTTTTCTGATGGCTCTGCGCTATGGCGTCATTCTATCAGCAACACTGTTGCTGGTTGTTTTGCAATCCCGAGTGGGTCAACTTGGCGGTCTGCTAGCTCTGTTTTTATTGATACCGCAACTCCATCGCCATCGAGTGCTATGGCGTATGTTGGCGCTGGTTATTTTTGCGGTGGCCCTTGGCCTGCTATCACAGTACTGGATGGCAGGAGCAAAGCGCGGGTTGGAGATTTATCAATCTGGTGGTATGCGATCTATTTATTGGCCTTATGCAGCCAAGCTGATTGCCGAAGCACCATGGAGTGGTTGGGGATACGGCAGTTTTGAATCTGTTTTTCTCCATCACTACATGGCTGATAAGGCGCTGAATCCATCTATGGTGCAGATTGAGTACAATCTTGACCATCCCCACAACGAATTCCTTTATTGGGCTGTTGAGGGAGGGGTGGCTCCCATGGTTGGTATGGTGATTATGGGGGGCGCATTATTGTGGCGGCTGACGAAGGTGCGTTGGGTAAATGCCATGGCACTGCTTGCCCTGGTGACACCGATATTGCTCCATACTCAGACGGAATATCCCCTTTACCATGCAATCGTGTTGTGGTGGTTGTTGCTGACGCTGATCTATGTCGTTGACACCGAGATTGAAGAAACCCGTTTCGTGAGTTGCGGTAGCCCATCGTGGTTGGACATTGAGTATCGCCCCTGGTTGTTGCTCCGATTTATGGCAATAGCTATCCCTCTATTGATTGTCCCATTTATGCTGACAGCCCTTCATACTGCCTGGGTCGTCACCAAATACGAGCGGGGAGGTTATAAGGAGCCGACGCTCTTGCTGGAGATTATCAATCCTATGGCATGGCTGACACGAGTTGAATTTGATGTGAACTCGGTTCGTCTGATGGTCGGTTTGCAGACAAACAACAAGGATGAACTGGAAGCTTATCTGGAGTGGGGGCAGGACTTCGTACTTCATACACCACGAGCTAATATATACGCCAATATGGTGACAGCACTTAACGCTCTGGGTCGCAAAGAGGCAGCCGATGCGATGCGTCTGGAAGCGCTCAGGCTCTATCCTGCGGAACCTCTGCTGAGTGGCTCTGTAGCTATACCGGTGATCAGTGGTGTTGATCAATCGGCACAAAGTAATGCTCGCGCAAATTAGCGTAATTTAACAACCGGGTAAGATCGGTTATGTTAAAAAACAGATTGTTTATTTGTCTTTAGATATATGGGTTGATGTTGTAAGTTCATGATTTTTATGGATAAAATTATGGCCTTTTAAGTCGTCGTTGCTGAGGAATTGCTTTGTGGCTTTTTTATTTCACCTTGCTTGATGGGTAACTGGGCGGGGGGGAGGGCATATCGGGTGTCACTATAAAGAGAATCTTCTGACTGCATGTAGTGGGATATTAATGAGCCCTGTAATATCTGAGATCATCATCTGTCAGATTGTATAGCAATCACAACTGAGCATTGATTTGTTATCACGCTTCGCGTCAAGAGAGTATGGTGAGTGAAAAATAAAAAAAAGGAGTGTAAATACAGAAAACGGTATGTTGTTATCAATTGTCCATGCTATTCTTACACGGTAATCCCTGTGACCGACTTTTTGTGAGGAAATAATGAACGAGTTTCTGAAAGTTCTGCTGAACATTCGCAGTCTGCGTGCGGCTGTTCGTGAGCTGCCGTTTGAGCAACTGCTGGAAGCTAAAGAGAAGTTTGACCTGGTTTACCAAGAGCGCGCCGATTCTGTTGAACAGGAGCGTGCTGAACAGGAAGAGCGTCAGCGCAAGCTGAATGAATTCACCGAAATGCTGCAGCAGGCTGGTATTGATCCTCGTGAGCTACTGGCGACTGCCGCTGCTCCGGCTGCTGCAACTGGCGCTGCCAAGAGCAAGCGAGCTCCGCGTCCGGCTAAATACAAGTACGAAGAAGATGGCCAGGAAAAAACCTGGACCGGTCAAGGCCGTATGCCGAAAGCCATTGCTGCTCAAGTCGCATTGGGTAAAGACCTGAACGATTTCCTGATCTAATTCGTCAGGTTCAGAGATTGAATAATGCCGCCCTCGGGCGGCATTATTTTTGCCGTTTTACTCGTGGTTATCCAACCAGTATTTCCACCTCATTGTTATCTGCATTCCTCGTTTGTATCCTTTCTCTCTCGCCTTACCCGCAGTTCCTTTACTCAATATCATTCGTTGTTTACGATTAATTTTGTCCTGTGGCTCACCAACGCGATATCGCTATTTGTATGCGTTGTGCTGATACGAGCTTCGGATATGTTTCTCACGATTCACGATTCACGATTCACGATTCACGATTCACGGTGCGTCGTTCGGCAAGAGTAGAGCTCTCTGCTGATGGAATATCCGGTAATCGTTATCTCCGGTCAGGGGGCGTTAGGTATAGAGAGAGCCGCAAGGTATGGCCGGTATATTCAGGGTCGCCGATGCATGTAATTGGCTGCGCTGCCATGACTGCCCCTGATAATGGGCAATGAAGTTCGGCTGCAGTGTGGGAGAGGAAATTCTGTATGGTCTATGGCGATGATATTCCCCACTCTGTAGGCAGAGTGGGGGATAGCCAGGTGAAGCGCTATCGGGGCGTCACGCTATCGCTGCCACCCAGGGCGCGATAGATTTTGGCTGTGGTGGTGAGCTGCTCTTTTTGCTGTGCCAGCAGGCTCTGCTGGGCATCCCACAGTCGGTTCTGCTCATCAAGCCAAGCTTGCACGCCGGTCGCACCCGCCTGGAAGCGAGCCTTGGCCAGTCGTTCGGCCTCCCGGGCATAACTCAGCTGCTCCTGCAGATAATCGAGCCGCTGCTGGCCATAGTGGCGGGCGGCCAGATTGTCTTCCACTTCCACCAGTGCAGTGTAGAGCTGCTTGCGAAACTCGGTTTCGGCGATCTGGTAATCCAGCTCCGAGCTTTCAATGGCGAGCTGGGTGCGGTTGTATTCAAGGAAGGGGAGGGCAAGGCTGGCTCCCAGCGTACCGACCGGATTTTGCAGCACTTGCGCCAATCTATCGGATGCGGTGCTGGCGCTGCCGGTCAGGGTCAGGCTGGGGTAGAAGCTAGTGCGGATCTCATCCCCTTTAGCCAGCGTCTTGCGCAGCCGCAATTCGGCCGCTTTGACATCGGGGCGGCGGGCCAGCACATCGGCCGGAATACCCACCGCAAGTTCAGGAATGGCCTGCTTTGCAAGGGAAGCGGGTGCATACTCCAGCGGCCCGCTGCTGCGGCCCAGCAACAGACGCAGGGCATTGCGAGCCTGTTCCTGCTGCGCCTTGAGGGAGGCCAGCTCAGCCTGCTTGCCTGCCAGTTGCTGGCGTGCCTGCGCCAGATCGAGTCGGGTGATGGCGCCTGCCTGGTATTTGGTTTGGGTCAGCTGCTCGGTTCGCGTCAGGTTGGCCAGCTGCTGTTCTCCGAGTGCGATGGCAGAGCCGAGATAGCCGAGTTGCCAATACTGCTCCAGAGTATTGCCAATCAGCAGGAGTCGGGTGCTGGCGAGATCCTGCTCGCTTGCCGCCGCCTCCCAGCTTGCCTGATCTCGCACCGAGGCAAGCTTGCCCCACAAATCCACTTCGTAACTGAGGCTCAGCGAGGGGCCCAGACTGTTGGTGCCTTTGCCGCTTTTCAGATCCTTGTTGCCACTGGCTGCGATAGTGCCATTGACCGAGGGGGTGAGGTTGGTATCGGCCTGCTCGGCGCCCAGTCTGGCGCTTTTGAGCTTGAGGGCCGCCACATGCATGTCCGGGTTGGCGGCTAGAACCGCCTCGACCAGTTTGTCGAGTTGGGGATCATGAAATTCCCGCCACCAGAGGCCAGCCTGCGCAGCCAGTTGGGCGCCCTCTGCCTGTTGCCATGTGGGGGCGATCGCCAGCTCGGGTCTTTGATAGGTGCTGTGCTGACTACAGCCGCTGAGGGCCATAGAGAGAGCCAGCCAGGAGAGTTTGTGCATTGTTATTCCCTCGCCAGTGCGACAACAGGGTCGAGCCGCGCCGCATTGCGTGCCGGCAGGTAACCAAACAGGATCCCGATGAGTGACGAGCAGCCAAAGGCCATCAGGATGGAGAAGAGCGAGAACTGCATCTTGATGGAGTCCACCAGCAGTGCAAAGAGCGCACCAATGCCTAGCGAGAGGCCGACGCCGAAGATACCCCCCAGCAGGCTCACCATCACGGCTTCAATCAGGAATTGCTGCAAAATATCCGACTGGCGGGCGCCCACGGCCATGCGAATGCCGATCTCGCGGGTGCGCTCGACCACTGACACCAGCATGATGTTCATCACGCCCACCCCGCCGACGATCAGCGAGATCACCGCGATGGCCGAGACCATCAGGGTCATGGTGGCGGTGGTTTTCTCCACCGATTTGATGATGCTGTCGCTACTGAAGGTGAAGAAATCCTTCACCCCGTGACGCTTGGTGATCAACTCGATCACCGCCTGCTCGGCCAGTGCCGGTTGTACCCCGTCTTTGACCCGGATGGTGATCTGGCTGAAGTGGTGCTGCGAGATGAGGCGACTCATCACCGCGCTGTAGGGCAGCCAGATATTGACTGACTGGCTGGTGGGGCCAAAGCCGGTCTCCTGCGAAACCACCCCGACAATCCGCACCGGCAAGGTGCCGACCAGTACTACCTTGCCTACAGGATCCTCCTTGCCAAGCAGGCTGGTAATACTCTTTTTGTCCACCACGGCGACGGCGGCACGCTGCTGGATATCTTGCCACTCCAGTAAGCGACCACTGACCAGCGTCATCCCTTTCACCTTGAAATAATCGTTACCGACCCCGGTCACGTTGCCGCTGTTGGTCTTGTTGCGGTAGCGCAACTGGCCGGAGCTGCCGATCTCGGGGCTGGCGCCCGCAAGATAGGGTTGCCCCAACAGGGCATCGAGATCCCCCTTGTTGAGGGTCTGGATGCTGGCCATCTTCTCATCGCCCCATCCTTTACCCGGGAAGATTTCGATGGTGTTGGTGCCCATCGCATTGATCTGGTCGATCACCTTGGCGCGCGCCCCCTGACCAAGAGCGACCACGCTCACCACGGCGGCGATACCGATGATGATGCCGAGCATGGTGAGGAAGGTGCGCATCCGGTGGGCGAGCATGGCATGGATCGCCATCCGTCCCGCTTCCCGATAACGATCCCAGTCGTGGCCCTTGGCGCCTGTAGTGGGCTCTATTTTTTGAGGGGCTACAGCGGTGGCTGGAGCCAACACGGCCGTTTGGCAGGGGCCGCTATCTTGTTCAATCCGACCATCCTTGAGAGTGATGATCCGGTCGGCATGGCTGGCCACGTTCATATCGTGGGTGACCAGAATGATGGTATGGCCCTGAGCGTGCAGCTCCTTGAGGATTGCCATCACCTCCTTGCCGCTCTGGCTATCCAGTGCGCCGGTCGGTTCATCGGCGAGGATCACTTCGCCGCCATTGGCCAGCGCCCGGGCGATACTGACCCGCTGCTGCTGACCGCCGGAGAGTTGGCCAGGGGTATGGTGGCTGCGATCGGCCAGACCCAGTCTGCCCAGCAGCTGACGCGCGCGCGCCTGGCGATCCGGGCGACTGGTGCCGGCATAGACGGCGGGGATCTCCACGTTGGCGGCGGCATCGAGATGAGGCAGCAGGTGGTAACGCTGAAAGATAAAGCCGAAGTGGTGGCAGCGCAGCCGGGCCAGCGCCAGCGCATCCATGGTCGCGGTGTCCTGACCGCGAAACAGATACTGGCCGCTGCTCGGGCTATCGAGACAACCCAGCAGGTTCATCAGGGTCGACTTGCCGGAGCCGGACGCGCCGACAATGGCGATCATCTCTCCTGCCGTGATGGTGAGATCAAGAGGGTGGAGCACGGTGACTTCGCTGTCGCCGCTCTGGTAGCGTCGCTCGACCCCTTTCAGCTGGATCAACGGCAGCTGGTTCAGGGGCTCACTCATAGCATCACCGCCATCTCATCATTGTCGGCGGGGGCTCCGTGATTGAGCTGCACCTCCTCCTTCTCGCTCAGCCCGCTGATCACCTCAATGCGGATCTCATCCTTCATACCGGTCTTGATATGACGGGTTTCGGTCGTCTCATCTTCCTTGATCACGGTGACTTCATACTCGTTGTCACCCAACGACTTGCCGAGGGCGGTTTGCGGCACAGTGAGCACCTGCTTGCGCTCGCCGAGCACTATGGTCACCTGGGTGGTCATTGCGACCCGCAGGGTATGGTCGGGATTGGGCACATCGAACAGGGCGTAGTAGTAAACGGCCGCATTGCTGGTGGTGGTGCCGGTGGTAGCCTGATCGTTGATGTTGGTGGGCGCTAACTCCACGGCGCGAAGCGTACCCTGATAGCGGGTATCCGGATCGCCGATCAGGGTGAAGTAGACCGGCATGCCGGCTTTGACCTTGGTGACATCAGCTTCGGAGATCTGCGCCTTGACCGTCATGGTCTCGAGGTTGGCCAGCTTGAGCACGGTCGGCACCGTCTGGCTGGCAGCCAGGGTCTGGCCCTGACGGGTCACAATGCTGATGACGGTGCCATCCATCGGTGCCAGGATCTTGGTGTAGCCCAGTTCGGTCTTGGCCCGATCAACCTTGATCAGGGCGTTGTCGATATTGGCTTGGCTGTTTTGCAGTTCGGCGCGGGTGACCGCCAGCAGGGCCTCGGCACTCTCCAGATCGGCCCGTGAGCTCGCCTCCTGCTTGAACATCTGCTGCTGGCGCCGCCAGGCGAGCTCGTTCTGTTTGAGTTGTGCCTGCTTGATCTTGAGCTGGGCGCGGTTGCTGGCAAGCTCCGCCTCGGCCGTCTTGAGGTTGTTCTGGGCAATCAGGGGATCGATCTCGGCCAGCAGGTCTCCCTGCTTGACCTGATCACCTGCCTCGACGGCCAGCTTGGTGACTTGACCGGAGACCTGGGCCCCCACATCCACCTGCTCCACGGCCTGCAGCACACCACTGGCCAGTACAGTTTGGGCAATATCCTCGCGGGTCACCTGAGCGGTCAGCATCGCCTTGGGTGGTTGACTGGGCCAGAGCAGCCAGCCGAGGAGCACCACGGCGATCAGCATGGTGATGGCCAGGGTTCTCTGCTTGGGGGTCATGTTCATCGATCACCTGAATGGAAACGGAAAAGGTTGTGCGCGGCGATTATCCTGCAGCAAAGCCCTGATAAATAACAGCCGCAAATATGTAAGCAAAGTTATGGCGTTAACTGTCAATAAGCCGTGAAAGGAGTAAGCGAGAGACCGCAGTGGTGAGCAAGATGGTCAGCAAGAGGATGGGGAGTGCCGCTGGCGGTGGCGATGAAAAAGCCCTGCGCAGAGGCAGGGCTTTGGAATAGGTGATGGCGAGGGAAGATCAGGCCTTGGCCAGCAGATCCATCACCCAGGGCAGACCCTGCTTCTTGCGGCTGACAAAGCCCGGGTGGTAGCTGGACTCTGCCGGTACTTTGGCGTGCTCGGTAAAGTAGATACGGCTGGCAGCCGCAGTCAGGTCAGTCACCATCAACACGAAGAAGTCGAGCCCTTCGCTCGCCACGCGCTGGGCCATCTCCTGCTGCAGGGCTGGCAGGTGCTCGGCCAGTTGCTGTTCGCTGCCCACTTCGATCTGGCTCATGATGAAGTTCAACCCTTCGGCTTGGAATGCCTTCTCATCCTGCTGCAGCAGTTGAGCTGGAGTCAGGCCGCTCAGGTCGGTTTTCGCCATCAGCAGCTGTTGGCCGAATTCGGCCAGCGATACTTCGGCCAGCGGTGCCAGACGCTCACAAGCGATCTTGTCCTGCTCGGTGGTGGTCGGCGAGGTGAGACAGAGGGTGTCGCTCATGATGGCGCCCAGCATCAGGCGAGCCTGGCTGCGGGTCACAGTGCCTTGCTGGCTCAGCAGATCGAAGGCGATGGTGCAGGTGCAGCCGACGGCACGGATCCAGGCATCCAGCGGAGACTGGGTGACCAGGGTACCGAGACGGTGGTGATCCACCAGACCCAGTACATTGGCTTGTGCCAGTGTGGCAGGACCCTGTTCCAGATCACTGAAATCCACCAGCCAGACATCTTCACCGGTCAGATCTTTGGTCAGCAACTCGGGTTCGCTGACGCCAGCCTGCTCCAGAATAAAACGGGTTTCGGTGCGCAGGTCACCCAGACGCCATGGGGTGGCCTGACGGCCCTGGCCATTGAGCCAGTCGGTGATAACCAGCGCACTGCAGATACTGTCGCTATCAGGATTCTTGTGACCAAAAACGTGGATCATAGACAAAGCCTCACAATTGGATACCCATAAAGGGGGGCAACACTATGCGAAATCCGCTACATGAAGGCAACCGGATCCACGTCCATGTTGCTGCCAGCTTCGCCTAACTCGCCATTTTATTGATCTGGGTCGGTAATCCTGACGCGAGTTCAGTTATCACAGTTGGCTATTGGCTATTGGCTATTGGCTATTGGCTATTGGCTATTGGCTATTGGCTATTGGCTATTGGCTATTGCTGACTGCGCAGGCTATGGCACTCGTTCTTGCCTGCGCAGTCAGCATGTTCTGTCAGCGTTATCAGTCGCCATCGCTGCAAGTGGGCTTTATTGCCTGATTCAGCGACGCAGCAGCTCGCGGGCATTGGCCAATGTGTTGTCGGTGATCTGGTCGCCACCGAGCAGGCGTGCCAGCTCGTTGAGACGGGCTGTCTCATCAAGGTTACTCATTTGGGTTTCGGTGGTTTTGCCATCGGTATGCTTGCTCACCACCATATGCTGGTGGCCGTTGCCAGCCACCTGAGGCAAGTGAGTGACCACCATCACCTGAGTGGACTCCCCGAGCTGGCGTAGCAGGCGACCTACCACAGCGGCAGTCGGGCCGCTGATCCCCACATCCACCTCATCGAAAATCAGGGTCGGAGTGGAGATCTTGCGGGCGCTGATCACCACGATGGCGAGGCTGATGCGCGACAGCTCACCGCCGGAGGCCACCTTGCCAAGCGGCTGGATCGGTTGGCCCGGGTTGGTGGTGACCATAAACTCCACCCGATCTATACCTAGCGGAGAGAGGCTGCTCTGGGCATCGGGGCGCACCTCGATGGCAAAGCGGCCATCGGGCATCGCCAGTTCGTGCATGCTGCAGGTTACCTTGGCGCCCAGCTCCTGGGCGTAACGCTGGCGACTCTGGCTCAGGGCTTCGGCGGCCTGCACAAAAGCTTGACGGGCATCGGCCAGCTCATCTTCCATCCCCTCTAACCGCTCCTCATCGGAGTTGAGGCGAGCGAGATCCGAGGCCAGCTCCTGATGGTACTGAGCCAGATCTGCCGGTTTGACATGGTGCTTGCGGGCCAGATTGATCGCCTTGGAGAGGCGGGCCTCCAGCTCGTTGAAACGTTCGGGATCCAGCTCCAGCCGATCGAGGTAGCTGCGCAGTTCGCTGTGACTCTCCTGCACCCCGATCAGCGCTTCGTTCAGCATCTCCAGTACCGGGGTGAGGCGGCTGTCCATGCTGACCAACCCCTCGGCCCGATCGACGGCCGATTGCAGCAGCCCTGCGATAGTGGTCTCTTCGTTGTCATAGAGCAGGTCGAGGCAAGCCCCGCACTCTTGCATCAGTTCTGTGCCGTTGGCGAGACGCTGGTGCTCTTCCTCGATCTCTTCGAACTCCCCCGGTTGCAGGGCAAATTCGTCCAGCTCCTGCACCTGGTACTCGATAAGCTGACGGCGCGCTTCCCGCTGCTGCTGCTCGGCCTTGAGCCGGTTCAGTTCGTTTTGCAGTTGGCGCCACTGCTGATAGTGCTGGCGCACCTCGTCGAGCAGCAGATGGTGACCGGCATAGCCATCGAGCAGAGCGAGCTGGTAGTCCGGTTTGAGCAGCATCTGGTGGGCATGCTGACCGTGTACGTTGACCAGCAGCTGGCCCAGATTCTTGAGCTGGGTGAGGGGGACGGGCACGCCGTTGATATAGCTGCGTGAGCGCCCCTCGGCTGAGATGACTCGCCTGACGATACACTCACCTTCGTTTTCCAGCTCGTTGGTAGCGAGCCAGGCGCGGGCGGCCGGGTTGTTGTCCAGCAGGAAGCGGGCGCTGACCTCGCTTTTGTCGCTATCGGGTCGCACCATGCCGGCTTCTGCCCGCTCTCCGAGGCAGAGACCAAGAGCGTCGATGGCGATGGATTTACCGGCACCGGTCTCACCTGTGATGCAGGTCATGCCCGGTTGCAGATCGAGTTCGAGAAACTTGACGATGGCGAAGTTGTTGACGGTCAGCTGGGTCAGCATGGTCTCATCCTGTATAGGTCAACATTACTGTGTATGCATCCAGTATATACTGGTCTTATATACAGTAAAGAGGGCGCCGCCATTTTTAACACAGGAAGGGGGAGCCTGTGTGGTATGGCTATGAGAATGCGGTACGGACCATTGACGCGCGGTACGGATATGAGAGTGCAGGGGACGTTGCCACGAAAGAAAAGAGAAGGACGCCAATTCAGGCGCCCTCTCTGGCAATGCCGTTGTCGGTCAGCGCCGATTAAAACAGCTTGCTGCCCCAGCCGAGCTTGTTGCGCAGCACGTGGAAGTAGCTGTAGTCGAGGGGATGCACCAGATGAAGCTGGTGGTGGCTCTTCTTGATCAGGATCTCGTCCCCCGGGTGGACCGCCAGCGTCACCTGGCCATCACAGCTCACCTGCATGGCATCGTCCTGATTATCCGGCGAGACCAGCAGCCGTACTTCGCTGTCGGCATCGAGCACTATGGGGCGACTGCTCAGGGTATGCGGGAACATGGGCACCAGCGTGATGGCGTTGAGCTTGGGAGTGAGGATGGCGCCACCTGCCGACAGGGAGTAGGCGGTCGAGCCGGTCGGGGTGGCCACTATGATGCCGTCCGAACGCTGGCTATACATAAAGCTGCCATCGATATAGACCTCGAACTCGATCATGTGGGCGATCTTGCCCGGGTGCAGCACTGCTTCATTCACCGCCAGATTGCTCGACTTGCGCTCGCCGTGGCGATAGACCGAAGCCTCCAGCAGGAAGCGGTGTTCGCTCTTGTAGTGACCGGAAAGCACCTGCTCCAGTGGCAGCAGGTAATCCTGCGGCGAGAGGTCGGTCAGAAAGCCGAGGTTGCCCCGGTTCACCCCGATCACCGCCACATCGAAGCGCGACAGCACTCGCGCCGCCCCCAGCATGTTGCCGTCACCGCCGACCACGATGGCGAGATCGGCCTGCTGGCCCAGTTGCACCAGATCCATCACGTTTTCATCGAGGATGCTCAGGGTCTGGGCGACCCGGCTCTCCACCAGTACCCGAAAGCCGCGGGCGGTCAGGTATTGATGCAGGCCGGTCAGCGTCTGGTTGGCCCCCTCATGGTGGGGTTTGCCAATCAGGGCGATGGTTTTGAACGGAGAATCCATAGTCAGTCAGATCTGGGATGGGTATTGCGGGCCAGTATACAGTGCTTTGCTCCGCTTGTGACGCTCTCCCGTGTGACGGGGCTGGCTATCCCCTTGAGGCTACTGGTTAAACGGTGAGCGGTAACCCGGATAAACCGACGGTTGCGGCTATTCAGCAACCCAGATTGCCCTTTACCCCTTGAAAGCCGGGGATGCATCCCCATAATAGCGCCAACATAGTCGGTCTGTTGTCGTCCGGTCGCTCAACCAGACGTCAGGGCCCTCATAAGTAACCCCGGAATTGGAGATGTCATGAACCACGAAGAGCAAAAGGTTGAAACGATGGAGCAAGTGGAAGCCCAGCCAGTCGAGCCGACCGATGTAGACAGTGAAGTGACAGCCGAGCAGGCCCGCATTGCCGAACTGGAAGCGCAGTTGGAAACCGCCATCCAAAAAGCGGCGGAAGAGCGTGAACGCGCCCTGCGTACCGCCGCCGAGATGGAGAACCTGCGTCGTCGTACCGAGCTGGATGTGGAGAAGGCGCACAAATTCGCGCTGGAGAAGTTCGCCAATGAACTGCTGCCGGTGCTGGACAACCTTGAGCGTGCCATCGAACTGGCCGACAAGGAGAACGAAGCCCTCAAGCCGATGATCGAAGGTGTCGAGCTGACCCTGAAATCCATGCAGAGCGGCGTGGCCAAGTTTGGTCTGGTGGCGCTCGACCCGATCAACCAGCCGTTTGACCCCAACGCCCATCAGGCGATGAGCATGGTGCCGAGTGCCGATGTGGCCCCGAACACCGTCATTGCCGTGATGCAGAAGGGCTATGACCTCAACGGTCGGGTGATCCGTCCGGCCATGGTGATGATCGCCAAAGCGGTCGACTGATTGGCTGTGGGTGCCCGAGCCCGCCCTGTGGCGGGCTTTTTGTTTCGCAGTGCAGCACCTGTTCATCTTGCCCGGTTTTACGGCTCAACGTGACCGCGCAACCATGACAAAGGGTGTGGTTTTTTAGGGTTAGGGCTTGAAGCTGCGTCCGGCGACCCCATATAGGTAGCAAGGCCGCGGCGGCACAAAAAATTTGATGCCGGGAGCTTGAAAGCCAGATTGGCAGCCCCCACCTAGCCGTTAACGCATTAAGGCGAGTTCCTCGCCAGTTTATTCAAAGTATTTGGAGATTCGTCAAATGGGTAAAATCATCGGTATTGACCTGGGTACTACCAACTCCTGCGTCGCTATTCTGGATGGCGACACTGCTCGCGTGATCGAGAACGCAGAAGGCGATCGTACTACTCCGTCCATCATTGCCTATGCCGATGATGGCGAGATCCTGGTTGGTCAGCCGGCCAAGCGTCAGGCCATCACCAACCCGAAAAACACCCTGTTCGCCATCAAGCGTCTGATCGGTCGTCGTTTTGAAGATGAAGAAGTGCAGCGTGACCTGAAAATCATGCCGTACGCCATCGCCAAAGCTGACAACGGCGACGCCTGGGTTGAAGTGAAGGGCAAGAAAATGGCACCGCCGCAGATCTCTGCCGAAGTGCTGAAAAAGATGAAGAAGACCGCCGAAGACTATCTGGGTGAGCCGGTAACCGAAGCCGTTATCACTGTTCCGGCCTACTTCAACGACGCCCAGCGTCAGGCTACCAAGGATGCCGGTCGCATCGCCGGTCTGGATGTAAAACGCATCATCAACGAACCGACAGCAGCTGCTTTCGCTTACGGCGTGAACAAGGTCAAGGGCGAGCGCAAGGTTGCCGTATATGACCTGGGTGGCGGTACTTTCGATATCTCCATCATCGAGATCGACGAAGTTGAAGGCGAAACCACCTTCGAAGTACTGGCGACCAACGGTAACACCCACCTGGGTGGTGAAGACTTTGACAACCGCGTCATCAACTATCTGGTAGACGAGTTCAAGCGTGAGCAGGGCATCGACCTGCGCAACGACCAGCTGGCTCTGCAGCGTCTGAAAGATGCCGCCGAGAAAGCCAAAATCGAGCTCTCTTCTGCCCAGCAGACCGACGTCAACCTGCCGTACATCACTGCAGATGCCACCGGTCCGAAGCACATGAACATCAAGGTGACCCGCGCCAAGCTGGAATCCCTGGTAGAAGACATGGTGAAAGACTCTCTGGAGCCGGTTCGTGTCGCCCTGAAAGACTCCGGTCTGGCAGTTGGCGAGATCGACGACGTGATTCTGGTCGGTGGTCAGACCCGTATGCCGCTGGTTCAGAAGACCGTTGCCGAGTTCTTTGGCAAAGAGCCGCGTAAAGACGTCAACCCGGACGAAGCCGTGGCCATGGGTGCTGCCATCCAGGGCGCCGTACTGTCCGGTGACAAGACCGACGTACTGCTGCTGGACGTTACCCCGCTCTCCCTGGGTATCGAAACCATGGGTAGCGTGATGACTGCGCTGATCGAGAAGAACACCACCATTCCGACCAAGAAGTCCCAGGTGTTCTCCACTGCCGAAGACAACCAGTCTGCCGTGACCATTCACGTGCTGCAGGGTGAGCGCAAGCGCGCCAGCGACAACAAGTCTCTGGGCCAGTTCAACCTGGAAGGCATCCGTCCGGCACCGCGTGGTCTGCCGCAGATCGAAGTGACCTTCGACATCGATGCCAACGGTATCCTGCACGTCTCTGCGAAAGACAAAGAGACCAACAAAGAGCAGAAGATCACCATCCAGGCCTCCTCTGGTCTGTCTGATGACGAGATCGAGCGCATGGTACGCGAAGCCGAAGCCAACGCGGCCGAGGACAAGAAGTTTGAAGAGCTGGTACAGGCTCGCAACCAGGCTGATGGTCTGGTCCACTCCGTACGCAAGCAGATCACCGAAGCCGGTGAGGCCCTGCCTGCCGACGACAAGACCAAGATCGAAGCCGCGCTGAGCGAGCTGGAAGTTGCCATCAAGGGTGACGACAAGGCTGCTATCGAAGCCAAACAGCAGGCTCTGCTGGAAGCGTCCCAGAAGCTGATGGAAATTGCCCAGCAGCAGGCTCAGGCCCAGGGTGCAGCCAGTGCTGATGCCGGTCAGTCCTCCTCTTCTGCCAAGGCTGACGACGACGTAGTCGACGCCGAGTTCGAAGAAGTGAAAGACGACAAGAAGTAAGCCCTACCCAGATGGGCGGAGTCCGCTTCGCCCATCGGCTTGGTCAATGAATTCACGGGCGTTGGGTAACCAACGCCCGTCTGCGTAACCACAGGATGAGTATGTCGAAGCGCGATTTCTACGAAGTACTGGGTGTGGCGAAAGATGCCGACGATCGCGAGATCAAGAAGGCGTACAAGCGCCTGGCCATGAAGTATCACCCGGATCGTAATCAGGGTGATGCCGCATCCGAAGAGAAGTTCAAAGAGGTCAAGGAAGCCTACGAGGTCCTGACCGATGCCAACCTGCGTGCCCGTTACGACCAGTACGGCCATGCCGGTGTCGACCCGAGCCAGGGTGGCGGTGGCCACGGTGGCTTTGGCGGCGGTGCCGACTTCGCCGACATGTTTGGTGACGTATTCGGTGACATCTTCGGCGGTGGCCGTGGTGGTGCTCGTCGTGGCCCGGCCCGAGGCTCCGACCTGCGTTACACCATGGAGCTGACGCTGGAAGAGGCGGTACGCGGGGTCTCCAAGGAGATCAAGGTGCCGACTCTGGTTCACTGCGAAGTCTGTAACGGCTCCGGTGCCCACACCGGCAGCAGTGCCCAGACCTGCCCGACCTGCCATGGCTCCGGCCAGGTGCAGATGCGTCAGGGCTTCTTCGCGGTGCAGCAGGCATGTCCGCACTGTCACGGCCGCGGCAAGATCATCAAGGATCCGTGCCGCAAGTGCCACGGTGAAGGTCGCTACCAGCGCACCAAGACCCTGTCGGTGAAAATTCCGGCGGGCGTCGATACCGGCGATCGCATCCGTCTCTCCGGCGAAGGGGAAGCGGGGGAAGCAGGAGCTCCGGCAGGGGATCTCTACGTACAGGTGCACGTCAAAGAGCACGAGATCTTCGTGCGTGACGGCAACAACCTCTACTGCGAAGTGCCCATCAGCTTCACCGCAGCTGCGCTGGGTGGCGAGATTGAAGTACCGACCCTGGATGGCCGCGTCAAGCTTAAGGTCACTCCGGAGACCCAGACCGGCAAGATGTTCCGCATGCGCGGCAAGGGCGTGAAGTCAGTACGCTCCGGCCAGGTAGGGGATCTGATGTGCAAGGTGGTGATCGAGACTCCGGTCAACCTCACCGAGCAGCAGAAAGAGCTGCTGCGCCAGCTGGACGAATCCTTCAGCGGCGCCGCTGCCAAGACCCACAAGCCGAAATCGGAAGGCTTCTTCGAAGGGGTGAAACGCTTCTTCGACGATCTGACCAAGTGATGGCATAGACCCGTGTCGATATAAAGAGAGAGGGAGGCGTGATGCCTCCCTCTCTTTTATCTTGAACTATCGGAGATGGCGGTGGTTTGGCTGCCCCCATCTGCTGTGCGCTGTCAGGCAGCAGCCAGTGACCCACCGAGGAAGGCATAGGCGAAACCAAAATAGATCAGCACGCCCAACAGATCCATGATCGAGGTGAGCATGGGGGAGCTGAGGGTTGCCGGATCAGTCCCCATCTTCCGTGCGGCAAACGGCAGGACCAGACCAAGCAGGCTGCCAACCACAGTCACCGTCATGGCAGAGAGGCTGACAATCATGACGATGTCCCAGCCGATGCTCTTGCTCCAGAATGCCATCACCCCTTCCAGCAGGGCGACACCCAGCCCCAGAGCCATTGCGACGGGCAGATCGCGCCGCAGCACGAAAAAGAAGTCACGCATGCTCAGCTTGATCTGACCCATGCCCATTGCCCGGATCACCAAGGTGGCCGACTGGCTGCCCGAGTTGCCCCCCATGTCGATAATAGGGGCAATAAAGGCTGCGAGGATCAGTACTTCGCTGATGAGTTCTTCCTGAGCGGCGACCAGATTGCTGGTCAGTATGCCGAATACGGTCAAGACCGCCAGCCAGAAGAATCGGGCGCTGAACATGTTAAAGGTGCTGGATGCGCGAAGATCAAGTTCGGGACCTCCCAGCGCAGCCGTACCACCGAAGCGGGCAATCCGGTTGGCATCTTCCTCTTCGGCAACATCCATTGCATCATCCACGGTCACCATGCCGAGCAACTGCTGATCCTGATTCAATACGGGGAGGGCCAGCAGGTTGTAACGGGCGATCATCTCCGCGGCTTCGCCTTTGGGGGCATCGGCCTGAATACTCACCAGCTCGCGCTGCATAATGGCCGAGATGGGGGTTTTGCTGTCGGCGAGAAACAGTTCGCGCAGGGAGACAACCCCGATGAGGCGGCGCATTTCATCCACGACATACAGGGTATAGATGCTCTCCCTGTCGGCAGCAGTGCTGCGCAGCCGTTGCAGCCCCTCTCCCACAGTGATGTCAGCCGTCAGGCTGGCACAATCCGAGCTCATGATGGAGCCGACGAGGTTTTCCGGGTAAGAGGCCAACCGTTGCGTATCCTCACGTTCTTCATCTGTCATCGCATCGAGCAGGGTCTGGCGCAAGGCTGCGGGCAGACGATTGTAGAGATCGGCTCTGTCATCGGGGGATAGGCGGGTACACAACTCCTCCAATTGGGGCTTGGCCATGGAACGTACCAGGCTGGCCTGAATATCGCTGGGCAGATGGCGGAAGATGCGTGCGGCACGCAATGCAGGAACCAGATTGAGAAAGGTATGAATATGTTTATCTGTCAGGCGGTTTATCGCTTGTGCCAGATCGACCTCATGAATATTCAGGCTGAGGCTCTGGATCCCCATACGATCCTTGTTTTGCAGCAGTACATACAGTTGTTGGTGAATATCTTGGTATTGCATTTATATATCCTTTAATACATCAGCCTGGAAAATAGAAAATAGAATTCCGACTGACATCACATCAGCAAAAATAGATAAGGAAATAACGCCCGAAAATTAATCCGGACTAGTCGCCGATACCGGCTCCAGGGTCAGGGTCCATGACACACCTCCTGATTGATGTAAAGAATCGTCATATGCTTACCCGTCAATAGCCACGCATGGGGAATGAACAGGTGTTGCACTCGGCACAAGTAAATGAAGGTGGAGCGGATCGCGGGACGGTCGTCGCCCGGCTAGCGGCTGTTGCCATCTCCCATGCCACCTTGTCAAAAGCCTTGTGGCTACTGACCTGCAGCGATAGAGGCTCGCCATCGTTGACGCACGCCAGAGGCGGAAAAACATGGCGTGATGAGGTAACAGTGGTAATGACATGGTGACCCTGATATCAGGAGGAGACCCATGCAGGCATTATTTACGCATCCAGTCTGTAGCATTGGATGGCGTCAGTAACAGACATCGAGTGAATACAGGGAAGGAATTGCACTCAGGTGCAAATAAACCGCTCTCCGCATAGTGCGAGATAGCGGCAGAACAATCTGCGGGGATCTCGCGACTCAGGTATTGGCTGACGAGCTCAACAACCTACTGTCATCTGATGAATTGCCCACTGATGGTCTCCGTTATTAATCAATGCTGCGATGCTACTGGAATGGTTCTTATTGGTAAATAATTAATCCACCGCCAGAAACATTTAGAAACATCTTTATTGATATTTTGGTAATTGAACGACAGGAATGTCGCGTATTCAGCCATATCGCATGCGTGATCGGTATTATTTACGCTGCTTTGTAGCCGAACCTGATGGTGTAATGCGTGTAACAATCTCCACCAACAGAATGACGCATAGGGTATGCCGATACCTGGCAGACCCATCGCCAGCACCCTGATCCGGTTGGTGGTGAGGTGCCCCCCTTCCTATTCACATTGTCAGGGTCGCTGCTCGCAGAATCGGGATCCGCCTTATTGAGTGGATCCTGATGAGGGATCCTCCTCACAACTCCCGCCAATTCCTGCTGTACAAATGTTATCCCGCTCACACTGCTGCTGAAACGGTTTAGTTGCTGTATTGAGTTGGCTAAATTGGTTTAGCTATGCTCTGGCTGTCGATAACAACAGCGCCCGTCCGGGCCACAGATGACAGGTGAGGAAGATGATGATGTTCAAGAGCAAGTTGGCGCTGGCGGTAGCGCTGGGATTGGGGATGAGCAGCCCGCTGTGGGCGGCGGATGGCGGTATCGAGGCCCGTCTGGCGGCGCTGGAGGCGCGGGTACAGGCGGCTGAAGCGAGAGCCGAGGCAGCAGAGAGCCGTGCCAGTCAGGCGGAAGTGAAGGCGAGCGCGGCCAGCGAGCAGGCGCAGGTGGCCAACAACCGCAGCCAGCAGGTGGATGAAAAGACCGCTGGTGCCCAGGGCTTCGAGTTTCACGGCTATGCCCGCTCGGGCCTGTTGGTAAACAGCAATGGCAACGGCGGGCGCGGCGGCCCCTACATCACGCCAGCCGGTTCGGTGGGCGGGGCCGTCGGTCGCCTTGGCAACGAAGATGACACCTACATGGAGGCCAACCTGCTGAAAACCCAGACCTTCGAGGATGGCAGCTGGGCTCGCTACAAGCTGATGCTGGCAGACGGGGTTGAGACCAGCAACGACTGGACCGCCAGCGATTCGAGCCTCAATACCCGTCAGGTGTTTGCCGAGATCGGCAATCTGGCGAGCTTCGACGGCCCCTTCAAGAATGCGGTGCTGTGGGCGGGCAAGCGCTTTGACCGCGACAACTTCGACATCCACTGGCTCGATTCCGACGTGGTGTTCCTGGCCGGTACCGGCGGCGGCGTTTACGACGTGCAGCTCGCCGACAGCTGGAAGGCCAACTTCTCCCTCTATGGCCGCGATTACGGCGACATCAGCGCCAGCGGTCTCTCCGATATCGAGAGCTACATCCTCACCATGAACAACCGCGTCGGTAACTGGCAGTGGATGGTGAACGGTCTCTCGGCCAAGGACAATGACGCCCGCATCAATGACAAGGGGGAGGGCAGCGAGGCGGCGGACAAGGGGGCACACACCCTGCTGGCCTACCACGGCGAGAGCTTCTTTGGCCTCAACCCCGGTTTTGCCAAGGCGGCTGTGCTGTACGGTCATGGGCTGGGGGCCGAGGTCAAGGGGCTGGGCTCTGACAGCGAGCTGTTGCCGGACGCCGATGCGGTGCGGGTCGCCGTGTTTGGCGCCACCGATCTCAACTCGCGCTGGCGTTTTGCCCCGGCCCTGCTGGCCGAGCAGAGTCAGGATCGCTACGTGAAAGGGGACGAGTATCGCTGGCTCACCGTCAATACCCGGGTGGCGCAGGTGCTGAGCCAGAACGTGGAGCTGGTCTACGAGGCGGCCTGGCAGTACATGGATCTCGATCCCAAGGGCTACAAGGGACGCCAGGCGGTGAACGGCAACTTCACCAAGCTCACCTTCGCCCCCACCTTCAAGGCGCAGACCGCCGGTTTCTTCGAGCGGCCTGAGCTTCGGGTGTTCGCCAGCTGGATGGACTGGTCCTCCGAGCTCGACAACTACGCCAGCGACGATGCCATGGGCCAGAGCAACTTCACCGCCGGTGGCGAGTGGAACTTTGGCGTACAGATGGAAACCTGGTTCTAGTTCGTTATCCCGATCACAAAAATGGCAACCGGTGCCGAGATCTATTGGTTGGCTAAAACGGTTTAGCCGATAATGCCAGCCAATAGAACAGAGTTCGGGTTGGACCGTGGATCCGATGCAGCAGTGGAGTAGCAAGGTGACGAATCGTGTGTGGGTAATGGGGGATGCGGTGGTGGACTTGATCCCGGAAGGGGCGTTGCACTACCTCAAGTGTCCGGGTGGCGCGCCCGCCAATGTGGCGGTTGGCGTGGCACGGCTGGGTGGCGATGCGGCCTTTATCGGCCGGGTCGGCGCCGATCCGTTCGGCCGCTTTATGGCCGATACCCTGAGCGGGGAGGGGGTGGATGTGGCCGCGCTGTGGCTCGATCCTGACCATCGCACCTCGACCGTGCTGGTAGAACTGGATGACGAGGGGGAGCGCAGCTTCACCTTTATGGTGCGCCCCAGTGCCGACCAGTTCCTCACCCCGGATGAGTTGCCCCGTTTCAAGGCCGGTCAGTGGTTGCTCACCTGCTCCATCGCGCTCGCCAACGAGCCGGTGCGCACCAGCTGCCTGCAGGCCATGGCAGCCATCAAGGCGGAAGGCGGGCGAGTCTGCTTCGACCCCAATCTGCGCCCCGAGGTGTGGGGCAACCCGGCCGAGATGCTGCCGCTGGTGCGTCAGGCCATCGCGCAGGCGGATGTGGTCAAGCTCTCCATTGAGGAGCTGCAACTGCTGAGTGGCGAGGATGATCTGGCTGCCGGGCTCGCCACTCTCTCTGGCCCGGCGCTGGTGCTGGTGACCAGAGGGGCGGCCGGTGTGGTGGCTCGCCTTGATGGCGAGTTGCTGGAGTGGGTGGGGCAGAAAGTGACGCCCATCGACACCACGGGGGCGGGGGATGCCTTCGTCGCCGGTCTGCTGGCGGCGCTGGCCGGGCGCTCGTCGCTGCCGACGCTGGCCGAGCTGCCCGCCATCCTGGCTCAGGCCCACGGCTGCGGGGCGCTCGCCACCACCGCCAAGGGGGCGATGACGGCGTTGCCGACCCGCACCGAACTGGATGCCTTTTTGCGATCAGGCGCAAGCGGCTGTTGATCTGCGGCTAGAAGCCCGGCTCGACAGCCCCTACTCTCATGTGACAAGGGCCCGCCAGCGTGGCGGGTCATAAGAGGAAGAATATGAATATCAGTGCGATAGCCAAGGATCTGGTGCCCCTGCTCGGGGGCAAGGAGAACATCGTCAGCGCTGCCCACTGCGCCACCCGGCTGCGGCTGGTGCTGGCCGATGACAGCAAGGTAAACAAGGCCGCCATCGACAAGCTGGAGGGGGTCAAGGGGTGCTTTAGCAACGCGGGCCAAATTCAGGTGATCTTCGGCACCGGTCTGGTCAACAAGGTCTATGCGGAGTTTGTGGCGCTGACCGGTACCGGCACCGCCAGCAAGGCGGAACTGACCGACATGGCGGCGGCCAAGCTCAACGTGGCCCAACGGTTGGCGCGAACCCTCTCCAACATCTTCGTGCCGATCATTCCGGCCATCGTCGCCTCGGGCCTGCTGATGGGGCTGCTCGGCATGGTGCGCACCTACGGCTGGGCCAATGCCGACAGCGCTCTGTTTGTGATGCTCGACATGTTCAGCTCGGCGGCCTTTATCATATTGCCGATCCTCATCGGCTTTACGGCAGCACGTGAGTTTGGCGGCAATCCGTACCTCGGGGCGACCCTCGGCGGTATTCTCACCCATCCTGCGCTGACCAACGCCTGGGGCGTGGCCGGTGGCTTCAAGACCATGGATTTCTTCGGTCTCGATGTCGCCATGATCGGCTATCAGGGTACCGTCTTCCCGGTGCTCTTGGCGGTCTGGTTTATGTCCCATCTGGAGAAACAGCTGCGCAAGCGCATTCCGGATGCGCTGGATCTGATCCTCACCCCGTTTTTGACCGTCATCATCACCGGCTTCGTGGCGCTACTCTTTATCGGCCCGGCGGGTCGGGTGCTGGGGGATGGCATCTCGTTTGGTCTGAGCGCCCTCTATGAGCAGGCAGGCTGGCTGGCGGGGCTGGTATTTGGCGGCACCTATTCGCTGATCGTCATCACCGGCATTCATCACAGCTTCCATGCCATCGAGGCGGGGCTGCTGGCCAATCCGCAAATTGGCGTCAACTTCCTGCTGCCCATCTGGGCTATGGCCAACGTGGCACAGGGCGGGGCTTGCCTCGCGGTCTACTTCAAGACTCGCGACGTGAAGATCAAGGCCATTACCGTGCCGGCTGCCATGTCCTGCCTGCTGGGTATCACGGAAGCGGCGATCTTCGGGGTGAACCTGCGTTACATCAAACCCTTCCTCGCCGGTCTGTTTGGCGGGGCCTGCGGCGGCGCCTACGTGGTGGCGGCCAAGGTGGGGATGACGGCGGTGGGGCTGACCGGTATTCCCGGTATGGCCATCGTCCAGCCCATGAGCCTTATTCACTACATCATCGGGCTGGTGATCGCCTTTGGCGCCGCTTTCGCCGCTTCCTACCTGCTCAAGTACAAGGTGGAGTGATGAAGGAAAGCGATCTTCTCAACCAGATTGTCCGGTCGTTGCTGGCCGGACAGCTCAAGGCGGCGGCCGATCCCCATCGGCCCCGCTGGCATCTGGCAGCCCCGGTGGGGCTGCTTAACGATCCCAACGGCTTTATCGAGCACAACGGGCGCTACCACCTCTTCTACCAGTGGAACCCGCTTGGCTGCGAGCACCGCAACAAGGGCTGGGGGCATGTCACCTCCACCGATCTGCTGCATTGGCAGCACGAGCCGGTGGCGCTGTTGCCCACCGAAGCCTATGAGAGCCACGGCTGCTATTCGGGCTCTGCGGTGAGCGACGAGCAGGGGCGTTTGACCCTCATCTACACCGGCAATGTCAAATACCCGGATGGCAGCCGCACCGCCTATCAGTGTCTGGCCCGCGCCGACGGTGAGGGCGGTTTTGCCAAGCTGGGGCCTGTGCTGGATCTGCCCGAAGGCTACAGCGGCCATGTGCGCGACCCCAAGGTGTGGCACGACGGCCAGCAGTGGCTGATGGTGCTGGGAGCCCGCACTCTGGATGACAAGGGTGAAGTGCTGCTCTATCGCGGCGACACCCTGCAGAGCTGGCAGCGGGTGGGTCCCATCGCCGGTAGCGGGCGAGGGGGGCTGGGTGAGTTTGGTTATATGTGGGAGTGCCCGGATCTCTTCCCGCTAGGGGATCGCCATGTGCTGATCAGCTGCCCGCAAGGGATTGCCCCGGCAGGCGAGGATTATCGCAACCTCTACCAGTGCGGCTGGTTGGCGGGCAACTTCGATGGCGAGCGCTTCGAGCACGGGGCTTTCCACGAGCTGGACCGGGGCTTCGAGTTCTATGCACCGCAAACTACCCGAGACAGTCAGGGGCGCCGCCTCCTGTTCGGTTGGCTGGGGCTGCCGGAGGAGAACGAGATGAGCCAACCTACGGTCGCTCACGGCTGGCTCCACCAGATGAGCTGCCCGCGGGAGCTGTTCTGGCAGGATGAGTGGCTCTGCCAGCGGCCGGTGGCGGAGCTTGCGGCGCTCAAGGGAGAACTGACCAGCTTCGAGGAGACGCTTGGCGAATTTCCGGGGCTGGCCATCGACTCGGCCTGGCTCGATCTGGACCTGCGTGGTGAGGGGAGCCTCTGGTTCGGTGCCGTGGCCGAGCTGGTGTGGCAGCCGGGGCGCCTCACCTTGCGGCGCCAGAACTGGCAGAGCGGAGCGTGGGAGACCCGCAGCAGCCCATGGGCTGGCAGGCGGATCACCGTCCTGTGCGATCGCTCCAGTCTGGAGTGTTTCATCGATGAGGGGCGTCACAGCCTGTCGGCGCGCTACTTCCCCGGGGAAAAGCCGCAACTTTCATCAGGTAACGGCGATGATGGCTGCAAAATTTGCCTCAATCACTGGCCGCTGTCGGCGTGCCTAGTACAATAGCCCGGTTCTAGTCAGCCGGGAGGCCAGGTGGAGAAGAAGAAACGGATCACGATTGCCCAGATCGCCGAACTGGCGGGGGTGTCCAAGGCGACCGCCAGTCTGGTGCTCAACGGGAAGAGTGCGGAGTACCGCATTGCCGACGATACCCGCAAGCGCATTCAGGCGGTGGCGGAGGAGTGTCACTACCTGCCGAGCTTTCACGCCCGCTCCCTGCGCGAGACCCGCAGTTACACCTGGGGGCTGGTGATCCCCGATCTCACCAACTTCGGTTTTGCCCGCATCGCCCGCGCCCTCGAGGCCCACTGCCGGGAGGCGGGCATCCAGCTGCTGATCGCCTGCTCCGAGGATGATCCCGCTCTCGAGCAGCGGGTGGTGGACAACCTCATCAGCCGTCAGGTGGATGGGCTGATTGTCGCCTCCAGCGGCCACAGCGATGACATCTATGCCCGCATTCACGACCGCCTGCCGGTGGTGCAGCTCGACCGCCATATTGGCGAGTCGCGCCTGCCCATGGTGATCTCCGATGCCTGCAAGGCCACCGCCGAGTTGGTGCGGGACATGACCAGCGAGTGCGGCGAGGAGATCTACTACTTCGGCGGTTTGCTGGATCTCTCCCCCAGCCGTCACCGGCTGGCGGGCTATGAGCTGGGGCTCCATCGCGCCGGTTTTGAAGCCGATGCCGCCCGGGTGCGCCATCGCGACTACCAGCCGAGCTCCGGTTATCAGCTGATGGCCGAGCTGGTGGCCGAGCTGGGAGCGCCTCCCAGGGGGCTCTTTACCGCCTCCTTTACCCTGCTGGAAGGGGTACTGCGCTACCTCAACGAGGCGGGGTTGATGGAGACAGGGATGCGCCTGTGCACCTTCGACGATCACGACCTGCTCGACTGCATCCCCATGCGCATCGACTCGGTGGCGCAGGACTGTCCGGCGCTGGCCCTCGCCGCTTTCGAGCTGATGCAGCAACTGATTGCGGGCAATCCCCCGGCGCAGACTGCCCAGGTGATCACCCCCAGGGTGCGCTGGCGCAGCCGCCGCTAGCCACTCTTCGCCCATCCCATATGAGAAAGCCCCGCCATTGCTGGCGGGGCTTTTTGCCGTTGGTGGATGGAGCCATGACTCTGATCGACAACTCAATCCGTGGTGCTGGCGCGCCAGAATATCTGCTTGATATGGGGATGAATGCCGAGTTTCACCATCAGGGCGTCGAGCTCGTCACCATCGATGGAGGTAGCCAGCAGCACCGCCGAGATCTCCAGATCCCTCTCGCCAAACGGCTCGATGTCGAGCTCGCTCATGGGATAGTTGGCCTGCTCCAGCATCTCCTCGAGCCAGTGCAGCACCTCCTTCTGATGCTCGCGCGGGGTCAGGGCTGTCACCTTGTAGGTGACTTCTGTGTCCAGATTGTCTACCGGGCGACGGTTGATCTGATTGACCAGCGGTCTCAGCAGGGTGTTGGCGGCCAGCACGAACAGGGCACCCAGAATTGCCTCCATGGCGAGCCCGGCGCCACAGGCGGCGCCGACCGCAGCTACACCCCACAGGGTGGCGGCGGTGTTGATGCCACGGATATTGCCCGACTCGCGCATGATGACGCCGGCGCCGAGAAAGCCGATGCCGGAGACAATATAGGCCACCACATGGACCACGTTGTAGTTGCCGCCGTGCAGGTCATAGATTCGCTGGGCCAGGCTGACGAACAGGGCGGCACCCACTGCGACCAGCACGTTGGTGCGCAGGCCCGCGGTACGTTGGCGGTACTGGCGCTCCAGCCCGACCAGACTGCCGAGCACAAAGGCGAGCAGCAGGCTGGCCAGAGTGTCGAGCAGTGAGAGCATGTCTAGTTGTTGCCACATCTTCATGGCGTACTCCTTCTTATGAAAGCTGGCTTGGCACAATCCATGATGAAACGCCGGGTGGCGGATGGATCAGAGGGGGATTGAGCGGATGGCCAGCAGAAAAACGCAGCGTCCCGGGTTTAGCTTCCGGGGCGCGAGCATCATCAGATGCCCTGACGCTCGGAGAGGACGCAACAAGTGGGGCCAGCGTGGCTGGCCCCTTGAACGGTCGTTAGTGCAGCAGGATGCGCGTCAGTTGAGTTCGGGAGTCGTGTCGATGCGCGGACGCAGCTCCCAGCGCACCGGATGCGCTACTCCGACCTGATGAACAAACTGCACCAGATAGCGGCGCTGGGGTGGAGTGCAGTGCACATTGAGCACCAGCTCTCGCCCGCCGCCGCGACCCGGTTTCATCGATTGCATCGGTTGCAGTCCGGCCGGTTGCAGGGTGTGGCTCACCATATCCAGCACTTGCTCCATATCGGCGCGATCCTCGCAGCGGATCTGCAGCCTATAGTGGTGCTGGCGCGGTTTGCCGCCCAGCCAGCGTGGCAACATGCCGCGCCCCAGCTTGCTCAGCAGGGGGTGAGCCCGGGGTGCAACAGAACCTGTTGCGACCGCGCGATCCGCAGCCGGTTTGATTGAGATAAAACGCATAGCAGCCTCCTTGTGGGAAGCAGAAACTATGCAGGCAAGGTGTCATGGCAAAGCCAGATCACCTGACGTCAAGTGTGAAAAAAGAGAAGAGGGGAGTGGATTTCCGCTTCTCGCAGGGTTGCGAGCATGCGGCAGAGAAAGACCTGCGGCTAGCTCGCGACCTTGGTACCGACGATGAGGGTCGGTCTACAACTGTCACTTGATGAGTTGCCCACTGATGGTCTCCGCTGTGTTAAGAACGGCAAAATGGTACTCATCCAGAGCGGTGAGGTAAAGCCTTATCGACCTTCCAGCAACATTTAGATACAAGTTTGTCAATAATGGGGCCGACTGGCTACCTCCATAAGCATCAGGGAGCGACGATAGCCATCGCCGCGCGATGACGCCCCGCTAGCAGGACCGCCCCTGTCTTGCGCGACCTGTTACTTCAGCCCCAGGCGCTTGAGGAGCATGGCGGCCGGGCAGAAACCGGTGAATGCGCTCTGGATCAGGTTGACCCCGACAAAGGCACTCAACCAGACAAAGCCCGGATGAACCCAGGTGGTAAGGATAAGCGAGAGCAGCAACATGCAACCCGCGACGACTCTGACTCCGTTATCTACTGTCATGGTCTTTCTCCTTATCTACTTTAGATATTGCTAATTTAGTGTTGTTTTATACAATAGAACAAATATCAGCAATTGCTAATTTACTCTTATGAGCCAATTCGACGAGATGAACAGACATGCGACAGCCGCCGCCTCCCTGCTCAAGGCGTTGGCTCATCCCGAACGCCTGATGGTGCTCTGCCAGCTGGTGGAGGGGGAGAAGGGGGTCGGGGAGCTGCTGGCCCATAGCCAACTCGGGCAGTCGGCCTTCTCCCAGCAACTTTCGGTATTGAAACGCCATGGCCTTATCCGTTCGCGCAAGGTCTCCCAGCAGATCTACTACTCGCTGGTGAGCGAGGCGGCTGCCGATGTGCTGGGGGCGCTGCAAACCCATTTTTGTCACTCAGAAAATAAGGAATCTTGATGATGGAAAGTCAATGGCTGCTCTCTTTGGGCGGCGGCATGCTGGCGGGGCTGTCGGCCCTGATCCTGATGTTGTTTAACGGCCGGGTTGCCGGGATCAGCGGCATTCTGGCCGGTGCGCTGCAACGCAAAGCGCCCTGGCGGGTGCTGTTTCTGCTGGGGCTCGGGACGGGCGCCTGGTTGGCGTTGACCCTGGGCTGGGCCACCATGCCCGCATTCACCACGCTGCCCGGCTGGCCTGTGGTGCTGCTGGCCGGTCTGCTGGTCGGCATCGGTACCCGTCTTGGCAATGGCTGCACCAGCGGCCACGGCATCTGTGGCATGGGGCGGCTCTCCCTACGCTCCATCATCGCCACCCTGACCTTTATGGCGGCAGGATTTATCACTGTCTTCGTTACTCATCATCTGTTGTAAGGGGTTGATCGCCATGAAATTGCTGACAAGTTTGTTTGCGGGTGTGTTGTTCGGGCTGGGGATGGCCATCTCCGGCATGATGGATCCCGCCCGGGTCACCGGTTTTCTCGATCTGGCCGGGGCCTGGGATCCCAGCCTTGCCTTCGTGATGGGGGGCGCCTTGCTGGTCTTTATGCCGGGTTATTTTCTGCTGGTGAAACCCCGTCGCCAGAGTGTGCTGGGTGAGCCCATCGCCGCCGTACCGGCCCCCAGGCTGGATCGCCGTCTGATCGGCGGGGCCGCGCTGTTTGGCATCGGCTGGGGATTGGTGGGCATCTGTCCTGGGCCTGCTCTGAGTCTCATTTCCAGCGGGCAGCCCATGATAATGTTGTTTATAGCGGCCATGGTGGCCGGGATCTTGCTGTTTGACAGAGGGCTGGCCAGGGTGCTGGCTCGGAACAAGGATAAGGGGGGCCAGTCCCATACCGCCTGATCCCGTGAAGTGACAGATTACGCCAGGGAAGGAGAGTAATGATGGAAAAGATCCGGTTGCTGGGGATCACCTTGTTGGTGATGACATCGCAGGCCATGATATCCCCCCGGGCCTTTGCCGCAGACGGGGAGCCAGAGCCCCTGTTGACAGTGACGCCACAGGCGGTGACCGACTGGCTGACGCTGGATGGCACCGTCAGTGCCATCAATCAGGGGACGGTGGCGGCCCAGACCAGCGGCCGGGTCTCCCGCATGCTGGTGGATGTGAACGATCAGGTGCAAGCGGGGCAACCGCTGCTGGAGATCAGCGGCAAGGAGCAGTTTGCCGCCGTCACGGGTGCCGAGGCGCGGCTGGCGCGGGCGCAGGCTCAGCGGGTGGAAGCCGAGCGCCAGCTCGCACGCTTTCAGGCGCTGATTGCCAAGGGGGTGATCACCCGCGCCCAGCTCGACAATGCCCAGGCGACTGATCGCGCCGCCCGCGCCGAGGTGAACGCTGCCGATGCGGCTCTCACTCAGGCCCGCGAGGCCTACGGTTATACCCGCATTCTGGCTCCCTATGCAGGGGTAGTGACCAAACGGCTGGTAGAGCTGGGGGAGACTGTCGCCCCCGGTACCCCGCTGCTCTCCGGCTTCTCCCTCGACACCTTGCGGGTGGAGGTGGAGTTGCCCCAATCCGCCCTGACGCTGGCTCGTGAGCCTGCGGATGTGCAGGTGCTGCTGCCGGATGGCAAGTCTGTTATCCCGGTCAAATTGACCCGCTTCAACTATGCCGACAGCCAGAGCCACGCCTTCAGGTTGCGCCTCGACTTGCCGCCGCAAACCGCCGGGGTATTGCCCGGCATGTGGCTCAAGGTGCAGCTCAAGCTGGGTGAGCGTCAGGTGCTGCAAGTACCGGATCGCGCTCTGCTGCGGCAAGGGGAGTTCAACGGCGTCTATCTGCAGCAGCCCGCTGGCTGGGCCCTCACGCCTGTGCGGGTAGGCCATTGCTTTGAAGGGCAGTGCGAGATCCTGGCCGGGCTGCAAGCCGGTGACAAGCTGGCCCCCGATGGCTGGGCGCAGCAGCAGGAGGTGGCCCATGAGTAGCGAGCTGAACGGCAACAAGGAGAGGATGGGGCCTGCCGGTCGGCTGGCTGCGCTGTTTCAGGGCTCGGCCATCACCCCGCTGCTGGCGCTGGTGGGGCTCTTGCTCGGCCTGTTTGCTGTGCTGGTGACCCCCAAGGAGGAGGAGCCGCAGATCGATGTCACCTTCGCCGATGTCTATATCCCTTTCCCGGGAGCCACTCCGGCAGAGGTGGCCTCTCTCGTCACTACCCCAGCCGAGCAGGTGGTCTCCCAGATAAAGGGCATTGATACCCTCTACTCTTTTTCCCAACCCGATGGCGCCCTGCTGGTGGTGGTGTTCAAGGTGGGAGTGAGCCGCGAGCAGGCCATCGTCGATCTCAACAACCAGCTCGACTCCAACCGCGACTGGTTGCCACAGGGGATCGGGGTCGGTCAGCCGCTGGTGAAACCCCGGGGGATCGATGATGTCCCTATCGTCAGTTTGACCTTATGGAGCAAAGATTGGAGCAAAGAAGGGAGCAAGCAGCTGGGTGCACCCGAGCTGACCCGGGTCGCCCATGAGCTGGAGACCGAACTCAAGCGCATTCCCGGTACCCGCGATATTTACACGCTGGGCAGCCAGAGCGCCGTGTTGCGGGTGATGCCGGATCCGGCGGCCCTCAGCGCCCATGGCATCAGCTGGGGTGAGCTGAGCCAGCGACTGGCGGCCGCCAATCAGGTGGGCCCGACACAGGCCATCGAGCAAGATAGCCGGGAGATCAAGGTGCAGGTCGGGCAGTTCCTGCAAAACGATCAGCAGGCCCGCGAGCTGGTAGTGGGGCTGCACGACGGCAAGCCGGTCTATCTGGGGGAGGTGGCCAAGGTCTCTCTGGGTCAGGAGACCCCGACCAAGCGCAGCTGGATGGGGCTGGGGCAGGCCAGTTATCCGGCGGTGACCCTGGCCATCGGCAAGCAGCCGGGCCAAAACGCGGTCGAGGTGGCCAAGAGGGTGGAAGAACGGGTCGAGAGCCTCAAGAATCGACTCATCCCGGCTGGCGTCGAGGTGACGGTGACCCGTGACTACGGCGTCACCGCTGAGACCAAATCCAACACCCTCATCGGCAAGCTGATTTTTGCCACCACGGCGGTGGTGCTGCTGGTACTGGTGAGCATGGGGTGGCGCGAGGCGCTGGTGGTGGGGGTTGCCATCGTCATCACCCTGGCACTGACCCTGTTTGCCAGCTGGGCCTGGGGCTTTACCCTCAACCGGGTGTCGCTGTTCGCGCTGATCTTCTCCATCGGCATCTTGGTGGATGACGCCATAGTCGTGGTGGAGAACATCCACCGCCATCGCGGTTTGGGCAAGGGGGCACTCAAGGATCTGATTCCGGGGGCGGTGGACGAGGTGGGCGGGCCGACCATACTGGCGACCCTGACCGTGATCGCGGCCCTGCTGCCGATGGCCTTTGTCAGCGGGCTGATGGGCCCTTACATGAGCCCCATCCCCATCAATGCCAGCATGGGGATGCTTATCTCCCTGCTGGTGGCCTTTATCTTCTCCCCCTGGCTGGCGAGCCATTTGCTCAAGGGGGAGGTGCACTGTGCCCACGGCGAGGCCAAAGCCGGTCTCTTCCAGCGGCTGATGACCCCCTTCCTGATCGGTGACAGTGCCAAGAAATCCAGACGCAAACTCTGGCTGGCCATTCTGCTGCTGGTGGCGGGAGCCGCCGCCATGCCCATGGTGCAGTGGGTAGTGCTCAAGATGCTCCCCTTCGACAACAAATCGGAATTTCAGCTTGTGCTCGATATGCCGGAGGGGGCGACTCTGGAGCAGACCGAGCGCACGTTGCTGGCGGTCGGGCGGGAGCTTGCCAAGGTGCCCGAGGTGAAGGATTACCAGATCTACGCCGGTACCGCGGCCCCCATCAACTTCAACGGGCTGGTGCGCCACTACTTTATCCGCAGCGGTGCCAACGTGGGGGATATTCAGGTCAATCTGGTGGACAAGCATGAGCGCCATCGCAGCAGTCACCAGATTGCCCAGTCGGTTCGAGCCCCGCTGCAGGCCATCGCCAGTAAGGCAGGGGGCAACCTGAAAGTCGTTGAGGTGCCGCCCGGCCCGCCGGTCTGGTCCCCCATCGTTGCCGAGATCTATGGCCCGACTCAGGCCGCCCGCGAAGCGGCCGCTCGCGCCGTACAGGCCCGTTTTGTGGCAACGGCGGATCTGGTGGACGTGGATATCTATCTGACCGACCCGCAGCCCAAGTGGCGGCTGGTGGTGGATCGCAGCAAGGCGGCCCTGCTCGGGGTCGATCTCGGGGATCTGGTGAACACCCTCAATGGCGGGGTGGGTTATCAGGATGCCAGCTGGCTGCAGGGGCAAGGCGCCAAGTATCCGGTGCCGATCCGCATCGAACTGGCACCCGGTGACAAACGGGATCTGGCGGGCGTACAGGCCCTCAAGGTGCGCAGCCAGAGCGGCCAGCTGGTGCGGGTCTCCGAGCTGGTGAGCCGCCGTGATGAGCTGGCCCCCAGCTATATCATGCACAAGAACATGCAGCCCATGGTGATGGTGGTGGCCGATATGGGTGGCCATACCGACAGCCCGCTCTACGGCATGTTTGCCGCCGGTGCCGATATCGACCTGCCCAAGTATTACGTGCAGCAGCCCGACAAGCTGGGGGAGGTGGCGCTGTTGTGGGACGGTGAGTGGAAGATCACCTACGAGACCTTCCGCGACATGGGGCTAGCCTACGCCGTGGGGATGATCCTCATCTATCTGCTGGTGGTGGCCCAGTTCCGCTCCTATCTGGTGCCACTCATCATCATGGCTCCCATTCCGCTCACCCTCATCGGGGTGATGCCGGGCCACGCCCTGCTGGGGGCCCAGTTTACCGCTACCTCGATGATCGGGATGATCGCCCTGGCCGGGATCATCGTACGCAACAGCATCCTGCTGGTGGACTTTATCGAGCAGCAGCGCAGCGCCGGGGTGGCGTTCGAGCAGGCGGTGATCGAAGCGGCGCAGGTGCGGGCCAAACCCATCATGCTGACGGCGCTGGCGGCGATGATCGGGGCTCTGTTTATCCTCGATGATCCCATCTTCAACGGACTGGCCATCAGCCTGATTTTCGGGATCCTGGTCTCCACTTTGCTCACCCTGGTGGTGATACCCTTGCTCTATTATGCCTTGCTCTCCCGACGCTCATGACGGGAGTCACTAGCGAAAGGATGCGCGATGAAGAGAGGTTGGTTGTGGTGGGGAAGTGGCGCTGTGGTAGCGGTGGCTGCTGTGGCATGGTGGTGGCGACCGCAGCCGACACCGATCAGGCTGGCTGAGGTCGGGCGGGGGGATGTGCTGGTCACCGTGGTCAACACTCGGGCTGGCACCATCAAGTCGTGTCAGCGGGCCGGACTAAGTCTGCCCGGTGGCGGCGTGGTGGAGCAGATCGCCGTCAAGGCTGGGGAGCGGGTGGCGCAGGGAGATCTGCTGCTGACCCTCTGGAGTGACGACATTCACGCCGATCTTGCCCGTGCCCGTGCCCAGCAGGCCCTTGGCAAGACCCAGCGCGAGGAGCGTTGCAGCGAGGCGGCCTACTACGAGCGGGAGGCTAACCGGCTGGCCACCTTGCTGGCCAAAAACCTCACCTCCCGCACCCTCGCCGAGCAGGCCCAGAATCTGGCCGATACCCGCCGCTATGTCTGTCAGGCATCCCGTCAGCAGGAGCGGGTCGACGAGGCGCAGGTCGCCCAGGTGGAGGCTCGCTTGAGCGAGCGCCGCCTGCAGGCGCCGTTTGCCGGTGTGGTGGCGGAGGTCAACAGCAAGCTGGGCGAATACATGACCCCCTCACCGCCCGGAGTGGCCATGCCTCCGGTTATCGATCTCATCGACGATCGCTGTCTCTATGTTTCAGCCCCCATCGATGAGGTGGATGCTGCCCGCCTCAAGGTGGGTCAGTCTGCCCGGGTACTGCTCGACGCCATGCCCGGGCGCGATTTTGCCGCCACCGTCACCCGCATCGCCCCCTATGTGAAGGAGCTGGAGAAGCAGGCCCGCACCGTCGAGGTGGAGGCGGCGCTCACTGCCCTGCCCACCGATGTGCCCCTGCTTATCGGCTACAGCGCCGATCTTGAGGTCGAGGTGACCCGCGCCACCGATGTGCTGCGGGTAGCGGCCAGCAGCCGGGCCGACGATGGCAGTGTGCTGCGGCTGGAAGGGGATAAGCTGGTGCGGGTGATGCCCCGCTGGGGCGTGGAGAACTGGAACTGGATTGAAGTGGCCGAGGGGCTCGCTACCGGTGATCGGCTGGCGGCCCAGCCCGGACAGATTGTCGGGGAGGGCCCTTTCAGCGCCGCCACGGAGCAGACGGATGAGTGATCTCATTCGCCTTGATGCCGTCAGCCGTCGCTTCACTCTGGGGGGGAGCGAAGTGGCCGCCCTCGATCGCGTTTCCCTGCGGGTTGCCGAGGGGGAGTATCTGGCGGTGATGGGCCCCTCGGGCTCCGGCAAATCGACCCTGCTCAATGTGCTGGGGCTGCTGGATCGGCCCGATGAGGGGCGTTACTGGCTGGGAGGGGAGGATACCGCCACCCTGTCAGAGCCGGCGCTGGCCCAGCTGCGCGGCCATCGCATCGGCTTCGTGTTCCAGTCGTTTCACCTTATCTCCCGCCTCACCGCCCGTGAAAACGTCGAGTTGCCGCTGATGTTGTGCGGGATCACCCCCGCCGAGCGCCATCGCCGAAGCCAGCAGTTGCTGGGGGAGCTGGGGCTGGAGAACCGGGCCGGACACCGCCCTGCCGAGCTCTCCGGCGGTCAGCGCCAGCGGGTAGCCATCGCCCGAGCCATGGCAATGGCGCCGCGGCTGATCCTGGCTGACGAGCCCACCGGCAATCTCGACTCCCGTTCCGGGGAGGAGGTGATTACCCTGCTGGAGGGGCTCAACCGGGAGCAGGGGATCACGCTGGTGGTGGTGACCCACGATCCGCGCCTCGGTGAGCGGGCGGGCAGGCGGATCCTGATGAACGATGGCCGCATCAACATTGATAGCGGCGGTGGCTGAATGCGGCGGCCCGATGTGATCCGCTTTGCCGCCGTGGCCCTGCTGCGCCAGAGCTCACGGGCGCTGGTCTTGATCCTGGCGGTGAGTTTGAGCGTCACCTCGGTGCTGCTGCTCACCGCGCTGGGGGAGGGGGCGAGGCGCTATGTGGCCGACCAGTTCAGCTCCCTTGGCAAGGATCTGCTGGTGATGTTCCCCGGCCGCAAGGAGACCACCGGCGGGCTGCCGCCGGTCACCGGCAACAGTCTGCGGCAGATCACACTCGATGATATGCACTACCTTGGCCAACACCAGCCAAACGTGCGGCTGGTGCCGCTGGTGATGGGCTTTGCCGAGGCCAAACAGGGGGCGCGGCTGCGCCAGACCATGCTGCTTGGCAGCAGCAACGGGCTGCGCGATACCCACGGGCTGGAGCTGCTCTCCGGCCGCTGGCTGCCGGGGGATGCCGCAGAGGATCGACCGGCCGTCCTGCTCGGGGCCAAGGTGGCCCGTGAGCTGTTCGGTCAGGCCGATCCGGTCGGCCAGTGGCTGCGTTTTGACAATCGCCGCTTTCGGGTGGTGGGGGTCTTCACCAGCCAGAGCAGCAATCTGGGGATGGACATGGCGGAAGCCGCGCTGATCCCGGTGGGGAGCGCCATGCGGCTGTTTAACACCGAGGGGCTGTTTCGGCTGCTGATCCAGCCGCTGGCGGGGCAAGCGGTGCCGCCGCTGGTCAAGCGACTGGAGCAGCTGATGCAGGGGCGCCACGGGGTACTCGATGTGACCGTGGTGCGCCGTGACGCCATGCTGGCCACCTTCTCCACCATTCTCTCTACCCTCACCCTGGCAGTTGCCGGTATCGGCGCCATCAGCCTGCTGGTCTCCGGCATCATGATGATGAATCTGGCGCTGATCAGCACCCGCCAGCGCACCGGCGAGATCGGCCTGCTCAAGGCGCTGGGGGCCGACAGTCGCCAGATCCGCCAGCTGTTTTTGTGGGAGGCGCTGCTGTTGAGCGGCAGTGGCGCGCTGTTTGGCACAGTGTTGGGCTATGCCCTGGTTGGCCTCGCCGGAGTGATTTGGCCCGGATTTCCGGCGGCAGTCCCTCTGCTCGCTACTTTCTGCACCATACCGGCGGCCCTGCTGACCGGGCTGTTTTTTAGCTGGCTGCCCGCCTCCCGGGCGGCACGGCAAGATCCGGTCAGCAGCCTGCGCAGCGGGCAATGGAGTGGTGGCTGATGCGCGCCGCTGATCTGCTTTTCTGGCTCTGGCGCGCCTTGCTGGCGGGGCGCAGTCGCAGCCTGCTGTCGGCGCTGGGTATCGCCATCGGGATCGCCTCGGTGACCCTGCTCACCGGCATCGGCGAGGGGCTCAGGCTCTATCTGCTCGACAGCTTCTCCCAATTCGGCACCCGGCTGATCGCCGTGACCCCGGGCAAGACCGAAACCGCCGGCGGCCCGCCCGGTATCCTCTCCAGCAGCCGTCCCCTGCTGCTGGAGGATGCCGATGCCCTCGCCAGATTGGCAGGGGTAGAGGCGGCGCTCCCTGTGGTGCAGGGGCAGGGGGAGGTGCGCAGCCGCGGGCTCACCCGCAGCACCGCTATTCTGGGCACAGGCTCGGCGGCGCTCTCCGGCTGGCGACTCACCCTGGTGCAGGGGCGTTTTCTGCCCGCGGATGACAGTGCCATGCCCCGCGCCTATGCGGTGCTGGGGGCCAAGGTGGCGGCGGAGCTGTTTCCCGGCGGCGATGGGCCGGGCAGTCTGCTACGCGCTGGTGATCGCCGTTTTCGGGTGGCCGGGGTGCTGGCGCCCAAGGGGCAATTTCTCGGCTTTGATCTGGACGACGTGATCTATCTGCCCGCCGCTCACGCCCAGGCGCTGTTCAACAAGGAGGGGCTGCAGGAGATCGACGTCATCTATCGCGCCGGGCAGGCGGAGGCCGAGATCACCGCCCAGATCAGGCGGGTGCTGATCGCCCGCCACAGCGCCGAGGATTTTACCCTCGCCTCCCAGCAGGACATGCTGACCAGCCTCGACAAGATACTCTCCATCCTCAAGCTGGCGGTTGGCGGGCTCGGCATTATCTCGCTGCTGATCGGGGCGGTCGGTATCTTCAGCATCATGAGCATCGCCCAGCAGGAGCGGATCCCCGAGGTGGGTCTGCTGATGGCGCTGGGTTGCCCACGGCGGCGCATTCTATTGCTGTTCCTGCTCGAAGCCGTGGTGCTGGCGCTGCTGGGCGGGGCCATGGGGCTGGCCCTGCTCGGCGGGCTCAAACTGTTGCTCACTCTGCTGGCGGCCGGCTTGCCGCTCACCCTCCATCCTCTCTATCTGCTGCTGGCGCTCGGTTGCTGCGCACTGGTCGGCCTGCTGGCCGGGGTCGCTCCTGCGCTGCGGGCGGTGCGTCTCGACCCCGTGGTTGCCCTGCGCGGTGACTAGGTCGCCCCTTTCGCAAGAGGCGCGTTACGCTCGGGTCTGAACAGAGGGGGGACTAGGCGACCACCTCCGCAACTGGCACACTGCGCTCAGATCTGAACAGGGGGAAGTAGCGGCGATCAGCCTGACTCATGTGGCCGACCACCAGCTCCTGAATGATGAAGTTGAGCAGCTCGTCGTTGCCCAATGTCCCCGCTTTGGCGGCGTGCAGCAGTTGGCTTGCTTTGTTGAGCAGGCGCTGGTGATCCTGACGGTGGCTGATGAGTTCCCGATAGTCGATCTCCGCCAGCATCTGCTCTTCAAAGGCGAAGTGGTGACGAGCCATATCGAACAGGCTCTCCAGACTCTCCAGAAACGGGGCAGGAGCCTCGTGCTGATCTTTCATCCGCTCCAGCAGCCGGTTGGTCAATACGAAGAGCTGGCGATGCTCGGCATCGATGCGCGGGTGACCGCACTCGTGGCCGGGTTGCCACAGCAGGGCGCCCTGCTCGGGATCAAGGCCTTCGGTATAGAGGCAGACCCGGCCGCGGCCGCGATTCTTTGCCTGATACATAGCCTGATCGGCGTGGTGCATCAGCGTCTTGGCATCCTCCCCGTGCTCGGGATAGAGCGCCAGCCCGATACTGCTGGAGATGAGCAGTTCCTGCCCCTCCAGCTGGAACGGATGGCGCAGCTGCTGGTGAAGCTTGTCGGCCACCGCCAGCACTTCGTCGCCACTCTCCGGCAGCAAGATAACGAACTCGTCGCCCCCCAGCCGCGCCACCAGATCCTGTTTGCGCACGCAGTGGCTCATCCGCTCGGCCACCATATTGAGCAGAATATCCCCGGTCTCATGGCCGAAGGTGTCGTTGATCGGCTTGAAGTGATCGAGATCGATAAACATCAGCGCCAGCGGACGTGGCGTCTCCTGCTCCATCAGCTCCTTGAGCCGTTGCTGCAGCAAGCGGCGATTGGGCAGCCCGGTGAGGGGGTCGTAGAAGGCGAGGCGGCGCATCATCTCCTCTCGCGCTGCCCGCTCGGTGATATCCCGGGTGACCCCGAGGATCGCCTCCGGCTGGGCATTGTGGTTGCCATGGAGGGTGGTGATGGTTTCGGTCGCCACCAGATGGCCATCCTTGTGGCGCAGCTGGGTGCGAATGACCCGGCGGGTCTGGTCATGTTCCCCCCGCTGCCAGGCCTCCAGGGTGGCGGAGATCTCCTCGCGCAGCAGTTGCCTTGAGGCATCCGGCAGCAGCTGTTTGAGGGGCAGGGCAAACAGCTCGGGGGCCTCGTAGCCGCTCAGAGGCGTGATGGCCGGGCTGACATAGCGAAAGCGCAAGCTGGCGGCATCCATGGTCCAGATCACATCGGCGCTGTTCTCCGCCACGAAGCGATAGTGCTGCTCGCTCTGGGCCAGTTCACGGGTCAGCCGCTGGCGATCCCGCGCCTCCTGGCGCAGGCGCAGATAGAGGTGCAAGAAGATGCCGAGCAGGGTCATCAGGGTAAAGGTGATGAGCATGGCCACCGCCACGCTCTTGTCGAATAGTTGCCGTTGCTGGCGCAGCCGCTCCTGCGCCGGGTCGTAGATAAAGCGGTCGAGGTTGGGCAATACCGTGAGCATGCCCGCCTCCAGATAGGTTTTGGCGATCTGCAGCCAGCGCTCCTGCTGCATGTAGCCAGGTTCGACCAGATCCGGCTGCATCAGCTCTCTGGTTTCGCGAGCCTCGAACTCCAGCTGTTCACGGCCAGCCCCGGTCGGGTACTGCTCCATGATGAGGTTGATCATCTCTTCGGGGTGGTCCATCGCATAGCGCCACCCCTTGAGGCTGGCCTGCTGGAAGGCGTAGACCCGATCCTGTCGGGTGATCAGCTCCCGCTCGGAGGTAAACAGGTTGTCGCCGTAGAAGTCGAAGTCGATGGTGCGCGGACTGAAGACCCGATAGGGGATCCCTTTTTGTTGCAGATAGAAGGGCTCGGTAGTGCTGTAGGCGCTGATGGCATCCACCTTGCCCGCCAGCAGTGCCTCTATCCCCTGTTTGTAGGGAAGGGTGACCCAGTCGCGGCTGCGGGTCTGGTGAGAAAGGTAGGTCAGCAGCTCGTTGGAGCCAGGCTCCAGCATCAGTCGCTTGTTGGCCAGATCGGCCGGGTTGCGAATATCTGGCCGATCCAGCGTGAGCAGAACCAGCGGCGAGTGCTGCAGCAGGGCGGCGAGCACCACCACCGGACGACCGGCAGCCCGATCCAGCAGCAGATCACTGCCGCTGATGCCAAACTGGGCCTTTCCCGAGATCACCTCGCTGACCACATCGGTGCGGGAGTCCGCTTCACGCAAGGTCACATGCAGACCGGCCTCCCGATAAAACCCTTTGGCGATGGCTGCGTAGTAACCGGCAAACTGGAACTGGTGCTGCCACGGCAACTGGACGATGACCTGCTCGCCGGCTCGCACGGGGGAAGAGGTCAGGGTCGTGATGACCATACCGACCAGCATTGGCAGAAACCAGCTCAGGGGCTGGCGGGGGGCTGCGTTCTCCGTCATACAACGTTTCTCTCGGGAGCGGTGTCTAGGCTAGATTCAAGCAATTTTGTGTCACCTGCAAGGGGAGAAAAGGCGTTTGCAATGGGGTATAGGGGGGTTGGAAAGTCATTTTTGTGTCGTTCATCACACGGGATGGATACATGCCGTTTTTTTGCAAGTTATGTGACCAATAAGAGAGTCATATGGCCTATCGAAGTGGTCGCATTCTAGCCACTTTTTCCCGTTTTTATCGTTGGCATTGTGGCTTGACTGCATTTTTTCCGTGGTTGCACGTCAAGCTGTGTCGTTATATCAATAGATACTTTTATGGGGCAGTCAGGTGTGACGCAAATGTATCGCGGCTGCTGCGCACCGGTTAATGTGCGATGGCTCAGTGATGGTACCCCGTCAGTGTTATCATGCTGCCCCCAGTTCCGGATAAGGTCTTTTTATGTCCCGCTTGCGTCTGCTTGTCTCCGACTCTCACGATCCCCTGTTCAATCTGGCCGTTGAGGAGTGCATCTTCCGCCAGATGGACCCCGGCCAGCGGGTGCTGTTCCTCTGGCGCAACGCCAATACCGTGGTGATTGGTCGTGCCCAGAACCCGTGGAAGGAGTGCAATACCCGCCGCATGCAAGAGGATGGGGTGACCCTGGCGCGCCGCAGCAGTGGCGGTGGCGCCGTGTTCCACGACCTTGGCAACAGCTGCTTCACCTTCATGGCGGGCAAGCCGGAGTATGACAAGAGTGTCTCCACCGCCATAGTGCTGGACGGGCTCAAACGATTGGGGATCGAGGCCTTTGCCTCCGGTCGCAACGATCTGCTGGTGGCCACCCTGGATGGGGAGCGCAAAGTGTCCGGGTCGGCCTATCGGGAGACCCTGGATCGGGGTTTTCACCACGGCACCCTGCTGCTGGACGCCGCTCTCGGCCGCCTTGCCAACTACCTCAACCCCGACCCCAAGAAGCTGGCGGCCAAGGGGATCACCTCGGTGCGCAGCCGGGTGGCCAATCTGTGCGAACTGCAGCCGGGGATCGACCATCAACAGGTGAGCGAGGCGCTGCAGGAGGCCTTTTTCCATCATTACGGCGCGCGAGTTGAGCCCGAGCATATCTCCCCCGAGCAGATGCCGGATCTGCCGGGCTTTGCCGAGACCTTCGCCCGTCAGCGCAGTTGGGAGTGGAACTATGGTCATGCCCCGGCGTTCAGCCATCTGCTGGAGGAGCGGTTCAGCTGGGGCGGGGTGGAGCTGCACTTTGATGTGGAGAAGGGGGTCATCACCCGGGCACAGCTCTTTAGCGATACTCTGGAGCCGGCCCCGTTTGATCTGCTGGCGGCCGAACTGGCGGGTTGCGGCTATCGACCGGAGGCGGTTTCCGCGCGCCTGCAGCCCTGGCTGGCGGCCTTCCCGCAGCAGCAGAGCGAGCTGGCGGAGTTTGCCGAGTGGCTGTTGGCCTCCCTGCGTTGAGGGGGACGCTGCGCTGATGGTGGTCTGGTAGTAAGGACTCTGTCAGCCTGGATGGGAGCAAGATCACGAAATATAAAGAGGCGCCTCAAAGGCGCCTTTTTGCCAGCCCTTGTGATGACTGATACATGACAAAAAGTAGGGTAGACCATTAGATATTGTCACTGTCGGCCCCGCTGCCTCAGGGGTATAACGGCCGCACATTTGCTGTACTAATGGTATAAAAATGAGTGACTTAGTTTATCTGCAAGACGAAAGCGTCAATGCCGTCCACCCCGATTTTTCCGCCCGTTTCGCCACCGTCAAAGCCAACTTTTTCTCGCGCAATCCCGATCTCTGGCCCGTTTTTCGCGAACCCGGATTTGCCACCCTCAATGAATTTCGGGCCCGTGGCCTGGCCCCCGATGCCCGTTTGAATGCCTGGCCTGATGGCCGTGCCCGCCTGGCCGATCTCTGCGAGACCATGCCGGTGCCCGCCACCATGCGCACCCCGGGCGAGCCCATGGTCGAGCTGTTGTTTGCCGCCGCGTTGTCGAAGGATTGGGAGAACCCCTCCAGCGTCGAGAACGTCATCACCATGTCGGCAGATCCCGCCATCTACGGCGCCCAGCTGGGCATTCTGGCCAACCCCAATCTGGTCTACTCCGAATACGCCGGGGTGGCCGAGGAGCTGGAGAAGAAGGTGGTGCGCCAGATTGCGCTGCTGGCAGGTTACGACCCGGCTCGTGCCACCGGCATCTTCACCCAGGGGGGGACCTTCTGTAACCTCTATGGCTACCTGCTCGGCATTCGCAAAAGCCTGCCCGAGGCCAAGCACAAGGGGCTCGGCCACTATCAGGATTACCGCATCATCAACTCCCAGGGCGGTCACTACTCCAACATCACCAACCTCTCCCTGCTCGGGGTCGACATCGAGAACAAGACCATCCGCATTCAGGTCGGCGAGAACAATGACATCGATCTCGACCACCTCGAGCGCACCCTGACCGCCTGTTTTGCACTGAAACACGTGGTGCCCACCATCATGCTCACCATGGGCACTACCGACACCTTCGGGGTGGATCAGGTGAAACCCGTTTTCGAGCTGCGCAATCGCCTCTGCGAGCAGTTCGAGGTGGCGGTCAAACCTCACATCCACGTCGATGCCGCCATCGGCTGGTCGATGATCTTCTTCCTGGGTTACGACTTTGCCGCCAACCCGCTCGCCATCAACAGCGCCACTCTGGCGGGGATCGAGCGCAACGTGGTGCGCTTTGCCGAGCTCAAATATGCCGACTCCTTCACCGTCGACTTCCAGAAGTGGGGCTATGTGCCCTACACCTCCAGTCTGGTGATGATCAAGGAGCAGGATGATCTCAAAGCGATGGAGAATGACCCGGAGAACTTCTCCTACTTCGAGCGGGATATTCAGGGCCAGACCCACCTGCAATCCACCATCGAGTGCTCCCGCGGCGCGAGTGGTCTGTTCGGTGCCTATGCGGCGCTCAACTATATGGGGGTGGAGGGGTATCGCACCGTGCTGGCCCACTGCCTGCAAAATGCCAACTACTTCCGCTTCCGGTTAAGCCAGCTGGGCAACGTCATGCTGGTGGCGCAGGAGAATCAGGGGCCGAGCGTCGGCTTCAAGATCTACAACCCCGAGTGGGTGAGCGATCCGGAAGCCGAATTTGCCTTCGAGCTGGCCCGCTCCAGCGACCCTGCCTATAAGGCGCGACTGCAGCGCAATACCGATTACCACCGCAGCCTGTTCAAGGGGCGCGGCAAGGTGGGGCTCTACACCAACTGGGTGGAGGCGGTGGCCCATTCCGACTATGACGCCCGTGGCAAGTACTCCTACATCGCTGGGGAAAAGGCAGTCTTTATGAACCCTGCCTGCACTCGCGAGCAGATCGACGCCTTTATCGACCATATTCGCGGTTGACGGATGTTGCCCTGACAGTCGAGCGCGGCCTGTGATGGCAAGAGGCGGTCAGGGGACCTCGCCAACAGATAAACAAAGGGCAAGCCAATTGGCTTGCTCTTTTGTTTTTGCAGCACTGTGCGTAAGTAGTGGGGAAGGCCTAGTTCAGAGGGCCAGCAGTTGCTCGTTCTCGACAATCTCGCTCCCGGCGGGTTGCCGGGAGAGGGTAATCATGGCGTGGGCCACCTGACTGGCCTCGATGGCGCGCCAGCGGGCGAGCTTGCCAACCAGCAGTGGCCGAAACAGCGGATAGATGGCCTGAAAGATCTGCTCCGAGCTGCGCGGCGGTTGTCTATCCCCCAGCAGCATGGCTGGTCGCACGATGGCAAGCCGCGGCCAGGATTGGGCCAGCAGGGCCTGCTCCATCTCCCCCTTGGTACGTGGATAGAGGGCCGGGGAAGATGCACTGGCCCCCATGCTTGAGACCACGATAAGGCGTTGACAGCCATGGCGGCGGGCCAGTTCGGCAAAGGCGACCACATAGTCGAGATCGACCCGGCGAAACGCCTCGGCAGAGCCCGCCTCCTTGCGGGTGGTACCGAGGGCACAGAAGGCGATATCGACCGGCCGGGAGAGGGTGACGCTGGCCAGATCATCAAAATTGACCGGCAGCCAGTGGTGTGCCTCCTTGCCAGGCTTGCGACAGAGCAGGGTCAGTTCATGTTCGGCAGGCAGTTGCTGCACCAGTTCGCGACCGATCAGGCCGCTGGCTCCGGCAATCAGGATCCGGCTCATGGGGATTCTCCCTGTGTCATTCGATGGTGTTGATGCCATGGTGGCTGCTCATCAGCATCAGGCAATTTGCGAGCAGCTGCAATGGGGGAGATGACACTGTATCCCCTGACAGGATCACGGGCAGGATGAATTACGCGGGGCTGGATAAAACAAAACCGGCGCTAGGCCGGTTTTGCGGGATATCAGAGCGGGGTATTGAAAGCTGCTGGCAGCGGGAAGTCACCCGTCACTGTGGTCAGCCTGTCATTGGCGAAGGTGACAGTGAGCTCTTTGCGCTCCTTGTCGCCGTGGCCCGGCTGGAATTCATAGAGGTAGTACCAGGTGTTGGGGTCAAAGCCGTCGCGCAGCATGGGGGTCCCCAGCACATAGCTGACCTGCTCGCGGGTCATCCCCTGGCGCAGTTTGTCGACCTGTTTTTGTTCCACATAGTTGCCCTGGGGAATATCGATACGATAGACCAGGCTGCAACCGGAGAGGGTGAGGGCGGTCAAAGCCGCGGCAATCAGGTGTTTCATCCGCATATCGAGTTCAGATCATCCATACAGTCTTTTTGGCTCGGCAAATCATACCGACTCCCTCCACGGAAGTAAAAAGCCATTGATCCATCAGCCAATAAAAAGGGCCGCAGTGCGACCCTTATCGGCAATCAGGCAACTATTACATCGCTGCGCGGAAGATGGTGACGATCTCTTCGTGGCTCGCCTGTTTCGGGTTGGTGAAGCCGCAGGCATCTTTCAGGGCGTTGCTGGCCAGGGTATCGAAGTCATCGGCTTTGACGCCGAGTTGCTCCAGACCGGCCGGGATCTTCACATCCAGCGCCAGCTGCTTGATGGCGGCAATGGCAGCGGCGGCGCCCTGCTCGTTGCTCATGGCACTCACGTCTACCCCCATGTAGCGGGCCACATCCTTCAGACGAGCCGCGCTCACCTGGGCGTTGAACGCCTGAACGTGGGGCAGCAGCACGGCGTTGCAGACACCGTGGGGCAGGTCATAGAAGCCGCCCAGCTGGTGGGCCATGGCGTGCACGTAGCCCAGGCTTGCGTTGTTGAAGGCCATGCCGGCCAGGAACTGGGCATAGGCCATCTGCTCGCGGGCATGCAGGTCATCGCCATGGTGAACTGCGGTGCGCAGGTGCTTGGCAATCAGCTCGATGGCCATCACGGCGCTGGCATCGGTCACCGGGGTGGCGATGGTGGAGACATAGGCCTCGATGGCGTGGGTCAGGGCATCCATACCGGTGGCGGCGGTGAGATCCGCTGGCTTGGCCAGCATCAGCTCGGGGTCGTTGACCGACATCAGCGGGGTAACGTGCTTGTCGATGATGGCCATTTTCACGTGGCGCGCTTCGTCGGTGATGATGCAGAAGCGGGTCATCTCGGAGGCGGTACCGGCGGTGGTGTTGATGGCGATAAGCGGCAGTTGCGGTTTGGCGGAGCGATCCACCCCTTCGTAATCCTTGATGCTGCCACCGTTGGCGGCGACCAGCGCGATGCCCTTGGCACAGTCGTGGGGCGAGCCGCCACCCAGCGAGACGACGCAGTCGCAGCCGTTGGCCTTGATCATCGCCAGACCTGCTTCGACGTTGCTGGTGGTGGGGTTGGGTTTGGTCTCATCGAAAACTGCGCTTTCAATGCCATGTTCAGCCAACAGGGTGGTGAGCTTGGCGACCACGCCGATCTGGTTGAGAATTTTGTCGGTGACGATCAACGCCTTGCGATAGCCGTAACCCTTGATATCGGCGGCAGCCTCTTGCAGACAGCCGGCACCCATCAGGTTGATAGCGGGAATATAGAACTTGAATGTAGCCATGATGGACTTCCTATAGTTAGCCATTAAGTGGTAGTTGAGAGCTAGGCTACCATCTAGAAAGGGATACAAAAGCATCTTGTTTACAACTTTACGGGGTCGATCACGAGTCGTTAATTAAGCGCTGAACCAGGCTTGACTTTCCCGCATCTGACTCGATTTGCGGAAAAACGTTTGTCAATTATTTCATTGAGTTAGCAAACGTTTTGCGCAATGTTTGTCACTGTCAATGCGTGGAAGTGTGAGGCGCTTCAAGGAATTGGAAAGCGCTTTCGACCATAGTTGGCGCCTCCCCGAAGAGGGGGGTAAAGGCTTGAAAGTATCATAAAGAATCATCTTAACTTGTGCCCTGACCATGCTGGCAGGGGGCAACCAGGAGTCCAATATGTCTGATGTATTTCACTTGGGTTTGAAGAAAGCGGATCTGCAAGGCGCCACCCTGGCGATCGTCCCCGGTGACCCCGAGCGCGTGAAGCGTATCGCAGAGCTGTTGGATAACCCGGTGCACTTGGCCAGCCATCGTGAATTCACTACCTGGCGCGGCGAGATGGACGGCAAGGCCGTGATCATCTGCTCTACCGGTATCGGTGGCCCGTCCACCTCCATCGCGGTAGAAGAGCTGGCCCAGCTGGGCATCCGCACCTTCCTGCGTATCGGCACCACTGGCGCCATCCAGCCGCACCTGAACGTGGGTGACGTGATCGTGACCACCGGCTCCGTGCGCCTCGACGGTGCCAGCCTGCACTTCGCACCTATGGAGTTCCCGGCTGTTGCCGACTTCGACTGCACCACCGCGCTGGTGAACACCGCCAAAGAGATGGGCTCCAAGCTGCACATCGGTGTGACTGCCTCTTCCGACACCTTCTACCCGGGTCAGGAACGTTACGACACTGTATCCGGCCGCGTAGTGAGCCGTTTCCAGGGTTCCATGAAAGAGTGGCAAGCCATGGGCGTGCTGAACTATGAGATGGAGTCCGCAACCCTGCTTACCATGTGCTCCAGCCAGGGCCTGCGTGCCGGTATGGTGGCTGGCGTTATCGTCAACCGTACCCAGCAAGAGATCCCGAACGCCGAGACCATGGCGAAGACCGAATCTGATGCCATCAAGATCGTACTGGGCGCTGCCCGCAAGCTGATCTGATAGCACCACAAAGAGTGGGGGGTGGGGGCCGTTGCGAAAGCGCGGCCCCTATCTTTATCCGCCGTTTACCGCCTTTCCTCTCTCGTCACCCCTTTCACTGATCTCGTCGCACTCGCGCTGGCTGCCTCTACCTATTGCCCCTAAAAAGGCGCTACACAGCGGATCTGCATCGGCTCCCCACTCACCGGATGAGCAAAATCCAGCTCGCTGGCATGCAGCATCAGCCGCGGCGCCTGTTTGCAGCCGGGGGGAAGCAGGCCACCATAGAGATCGCAGCCGAGGATGGGGTGGCCCAGCAGCTGACTGTGGATCCGTAGCTGATGGGTGCGACCGGTCTCCGGCACCAGCCTTACCCGGGTCAGTGGCACGGTTTGTCCCTGCATCTGCTGCGCCAGCCGCTCAACCACCTGATAGCGGGAGCGGGCGGGTTTGCCGCTGGCGGCGCAGATCTTCATCAGCGGAAAGAGGGCGGGATCCTTGGCGATGGGGGCATCGATAAGCCCTTCGTCGTCAATCAGATGGCCACAGAGCAGGGCGCTGTAGGCTTTGCTCACCGCCCGCTGGCTGAACTGCTGGCAGAGCAGGGCATTGATGGCCTTGTTTCTGGCCACCACCATGATGCCTGAGGTGCCAAAATCTAGGCGATGCACCAGGGTGCAGCCGGGGTAATCCTGCACCAGTCGATAGTGAACCGAGTCGAGGTTCTGCGGGTTCTTGCCTGACAGACTCAGCAGGCCGCTTGGCTTGTTGATGAGCAGCAGGTGTTCATCCTCGAACAGGATCTCGATAGTGGCCTTGCAGGGCGGGGCGATAAAGGTGTCGACGATAACGGACATAGGGCACACGGGCAGAAAACGGGGGGCCATCATACCCAAGTGGCGGGTAAGGCGCGAATCGGCGTAGCGGATATGCTCGCCACACCATCCCCTCATTGCGCCCTGCTGCTGGCCAGCTGTGTCAGAGTGAAGATAACTGATTGAAAAAAATCAGGAACCGTTTTGTGACCCCCTCCCGAGTTCAGCCGCTGCGAGCTTGCTAAGGTAGGGCTCCCTTTGATGTTGTAAGGAGTCTCTCCATGGCACTGCCCGTTATTCTTGATTGTGATCCCGGCCACGACGACGCCATCGCCCTTATTCTGGCGCTGGCCAGCCCTGAACTGAAGGTGCTGGCGGTCACCACCAGCGCGGGCAACCAGACGCCGGACAAGACCCTCAACAATGCCCTGCGCATCCTCACCCTGCTGGGGCGCGACGATATTCCGGTGGCGGCCGGGGCGCCGAAACCGCTGGCCCGCGAGCTGATCATCGCCGACAACGTTCACGGCGAATCGGGTCTCGATGGCCCCAAACTGCCGGATCCCGCCTTTGCACCGCAGGGGGTGACGGGGATCGAGCTGATGGCCAAATGTCTGCGCGAGAGCCCGGAGCCTGTGACTCTGGTGCCGACCGGCCCGCTCACCAATATCGCCCTGCTGTTGGCTGCCCACCCCGAGCTCAAACCCAGGATTGCCCGCATCGTATTGATGGGGGGCGCCGCAGGGGCCGGCAACTGGACCCCGGCGGCGGAATTCAATATTTATGTGGACCCGGAAGCGGCCGATATGGTGTTCAAGTCGGGCATCCCCATCACCATGTGCGGCCTCGATGTGACCCATGAGGCACAGGTGATGGACGAGGATATCGAGCGGGTACGCGCCATCACCAATCCGGTGGCCCAGTGCGTGGCCGGGCTGCTCGACTTTTTCATGATCTACCATCGGGATCCCAAGTGGGGATTTGCTGGTGCACCGCTCCACGACCCCTGTACCATTGCCTGGTTGCTGGCTCCCGAGCTGTTCCACGGGGTCGAGTGCCGAGTCGATATCGAGACCAGCGGGGAGCATACCGTGGGGATGACGGTGGTGGACCGCTACGGTCTGACCGGTAAACCAGCCAATGCGCTGGTGTTGCTGGGGCTGGATCGGGCAGGCTTTATTGATCTGCTGGTCGAGCGGCTGCGGGCCTTTGGCTGAGCGCCGGTTCATTTTGCAAGAAGGGGCGGGGAATGTGGAAGAGAGGCTTGGTGCTGCTGGCCGGGTTGCAACTGACAGGCTGTGCGACGCCATTCGAGCGGATGTGGCAGGGGCTGGCGACCTGTGAATTTACCGATCTCTATGTGGATGAGACGGGCAGGGCCGCCAACCTACAACTGGCCAACTACACCCCCTACAAGGTGAGCGACGGCTTTGCCTGGTACAAGGTGCACGAGGAGCTGCACGGCTTGCCGGTGGTCGGCTTTATCGTGCCCGCTTCCAGCTTCGAAGTGCATGCTCTCTTTGTCGATACTCCCATCGCCAATGCCCGCCGCTTGACCCACAACGCCTACGGCAGCGAGTTTGGTGACGAGCAGAAGCATGACGAGGGGTTGGCGCCTCTGCTGCTGCGCGATCCCAACAACCCCAAGCGCTCCATCATCGACTGCACCCGCGGCGAGTCTGACGGGGAGCTTGAGGATTCGGCCATGCCCGAGTAGAGCCACCTGTCACGCCATCGGCCTGAAAAAAGAGGGGCCAGCCTTGTCGGCTGGCCCCTCTTTTTTATTGTTGCTTAGCGCCCTGATCAGGGATAGCTCAGCGTCTCCTTGATAAGCGGCAGTTGAGCCTTGATCCATGCCGGATTGCAATAGGTTCCCCAGTCGCAGGCCTGACTCGACATCATTTCAGGGATAGCTCAACGTCTCTTTGATAAGCGGCAGTTGAGCCTTGATCCACGCCGGATTGATGGGACCCCAGTCGCTGATACGGTAGTGCCCCTGCAGGTGGCGAGCCCCTTCGGTCTGCTCGAAGGCGCAGCTGATATCGAGTTCGGCCAGCGCGCTCAGGGTATCTTGCGCGGTGCGGCGCGGCATGCCGGTTGCCTCCATAATGGCAGGCACCGTATCCGTGCCCTGGCTGATCAGCCAGGCCACGTAGAGCCGCCGGTAGAAGCTGGTGCGGGTCTTGCTCGGCTCACTCATAGCTCGTCCTCAAGACGATCAAAGTAGCGCCAGGTCGCAATGGCGGCTTTGCCCATCACCAGCGCCCAGAGGCCGAACCAGAACCAGCGGAAGAAGCTCCAGGTGGAGGCGTCAGGTTCCGTGCTCTCAATCTTGGTGACGTTGGGGAACATGGAGAACATGTTCACGCGCCAGCCGTAGGAGGTAATGATAGCCAGGCGTTTCTCGAACTCCATCGACTTGGCCTTGGCCTGGACGTCGGCGGCGTTGAACTTGAAGTAGAAGGGCCAGCCCCACTCGGTATCTTCATTGCGAAACACCCGGATCTTCTCGCCGGGGCGCTCGGTGTAGATGTAATAGACGTCGGTGGTGGGGCCGTCAGCCGGGTTTTTCTGGCTGATGGGGCCATCCTTGTCGGTGCGCTTCACCTCGACCCCGGTGATGGTGGCGATGGTGTGCTCCGGCAGGTAGTAGTCGAGCCAGGCGGCGGAAATGAGGGCGATGAGCCCCAAGGCGATAAAAGCGGGTTTCTTGAATCTCAGGCTCATGGTGTGCTCACGTGAGGGGGAGTAACGTGCCTCTACCATACCGATATTTGACAGGGCAGCCCAGCCCCTTATGGCGCCACAAGCCAAAAAATGGCGTTTAAAACAGAGACAAAGCCATTGCTCCATCAACAAGAAAGGCCCTTGCGGGCCTTTTTGTCTGGTTCACTTTGTGCGCTTACAGCTGGAATTGAGCCAGCTGTTTGCGTTGCTGCTCGGCGAGCTGGGAGAGCTCGTTGCTGGCACTGGCGCTCTGGCTGATGCCGGCGGAGCTCTGGCTCACGATCTCGTGAATATTGGTGATGTTGCGGTTGATGTCGGCAGTGACGCAGGACTGCTCCTCGGCGGCAGTGGCGACCTGGGCGTTGGCGTCGTTGATCTGGCGCACGGCACCGGTAATGCCGCTTAGCAGATCCTGCACCTGAGCGGACAAACGCTGGTTATGGCTGAGGATCTCCAGGGTCTCCTGCACGCCGTTGTTGGCGGATTGGGACTGGCTCTGCAGCCGCTCGATGATGGCCTGGATCTCCTTGGTGGAGTCTTGGGTGCGGGCAGCCAGCATTCTCACCTCGTCGGCCACCACCGCAAAACCACGGCCCGTTTCACCGGCGCGAGCTGCTTCGATGGCGGCATTGAGCGCCAGCAGGTTGGTCTGCTCGGAGATCCCCTGGATCACTTCAATTACCTTGCCGATCTGCTCGGACTGGGATTTGAGCTGGGCCACGATGGCTGCGGCATCTTCCAGACTGCCCGCCATCCGGCTGTTGGCGGCGATGCTTTCGGTAAAGAGGGCGAGCCCCTGTTCGACCCGGCCATTGGCATCCCGCGCCAGCTCGTCGGCGACGGCGGCGTTGTGGTTGACGTTGTCAGCGGTGCTGGAGAGTTCGGTCACGGCGGAGGCGACCTGTTCGATCTCGCTGTGCTGCTGCTTTGCATTGGCCTCGGACTGGGTCATCACGGCGGCCAGCTCGGTGGCGGCGGAGGCGACGCTGTTGCTGATCCCGGTCAGGTTCTCGATGGTGTTGCCGAGCTGGGTCAGGGTGAGGTTGATATCTTTGGCCAGACGGGTCAGCTCGTTGTTGCCATCCGCTTTGGCGCGCACGTTGAAGCGCCCTTGCGCCACGGCGTGCATCACCTCTTGCAACTGACCTATGGGGCTGACGATGCGACCGGAGAGGACCCAGCCACAGATCAGCGCCGCCAGCAGAGTACCGGCGGTGAGCAGCAGGGTACGCAGCAGGGTGGCGTCGTAGTGAGCCTGCTCGTCGGCCAGCTCTTGCTGGATCAGCTGGTTGATGTGGGCCGACATGCTGTCGATCTGTTTGATCAGCTGTTCACCCAGCTCGCGGAAATGGAGGCGGGCCGCCTCGTAGGCGACCGGATCGCCGCCACCCTGATGTTTTTGCGCCAGCAGCGGCAGCATGTTGCTGCGGGTATGGCTGAGGTAGGCCTGCAGGGCGGCAGCGACCTGCCGGTTATCCTGCTCGGCACCGGGGAGCACCAGACGGCCGAGGATTGCGTTGATCTCCTGCTCGGCGCTGTTGAGGTTTGCGGGCAGTGCGGCAAACAGCTTGGCATCGTAGAGGCCATAGATGGCGCTGGTGCGCAGCCGGTAGGTGGCGTGGATCAGTTTGGCAATATCGTCCTTGTTTTGGACCACGCTCTGGGTCGTCTCATCTATGTCATTGATGGCTTCATCCAGCCCCTGTTTACTGATGGCAATCATCACCATCATCAGCAGGCTGGCCAGCAGCAGCGGTATCAGGACCTGGACACGTATTGATAGATTATTCAATGACATAAATGGCTCTAATCCGAAATGGGAGGAGCCGACATATTACACACCTACGTCAGGAGCTGTCACAGGCTTTTATTGCTGAAATTTGCTGAAGAAAAGGTTTTTCCTTGTGAAAAAGGCGCCATATATGCATGATTGAACGCTTGATCCCCTGAATATGTGGTACAACTGGCCGGATTGAGTCAATCCTGTCCCGTTTTCGTGATTCCCCGCTCTTGGCGTATGGAGGTGTGTAGTGTCCAGCTGGATCGATCCGGCCATTCTGGCTCTGTTTATCCCGACCTTTTTCTTTGTCTCGGTGACCCCCGGCATGTGCATGACCCTGTCGATGACGTTGGGGATGAGCCTGGGGGTGCGCCGTACCCTGCACATGATGTGGGGGGAGCTGGTCGGAGTCGGGTTGGTCTCGGTGCTGTCGGTGATCGGGGTGGCTGCCATCATGCTCAACTATCCGGGGATCTTTGCCGCCTTCAAATATGTGGGGGGCGCCTATCTGGTTTGGCTCGGTATCCAGATGTGGCAGGCCAAGGGGAAGATGGCCATTCCGGCGGATCTTTCGTCCGGTCAGCAGACCAGCGCCATGGGACTGGCGGTGCAGGGTTTCGTCACCGCCATTGCCAACCCCAAGGGGTGGGCCTTCATGATCTCCCTGCTGCCACCGTTTATTTCGGCCAGCAAGCCGATGGTGCCGCAGATCACTGCGCTGGTGGCGCTTATTCTGGTCATCGAATTCTCCTGCCTGCTGCTCTACGCCAGTGGTGGCCGAACTCTGCGCCACTTCCTCGCCAAGAGCGGCAACGTCACCCTGATGAACCGCATCGCCGGTACTCTGATGCTGGGGGTGGGAGTCTGGCTGGCGCTTGGTTAAGCGCTGTCAGTGACCCGCACCAGACAAGAAAAATGCCACCGGTCGGTGGCATTTTTTATGAGTGCCAAGTGGTTCAGCGGGGTTTGAAACGTGCGACCCAGGGGTTGGCGGTGATGCCATGCAGCAGCACGCTCAATATGATGGTGCAGAGCACAGTGGCGATGATGGGGCGCTGGCCAATCAGGGCAGGCTGGTTTTGCAGCACCATCACTGCAAAGACGATGCTGGCAAGGCCCCGCGGGCCGAACCAGCCGATAAAGAGCTTGAGCTCTGGCTTGAGACCGGTGCCGAGCAGGCTCAGCCAGACCGGCACCACCCGCAGCAGGGTGAGGCTGGCAATGGCATAGAGCCAGTATTGCCAGTGCATCAGCTCCGACAACATGGGGAGCAGAGTTGCGCCAAACACCATCCAGATCACCACGGAGAGCAGGTCGCCGTAGCCTTCGCAACTGTCCATATAGGCGTGCTTGTGTTCACCGAGTCTGCGCCCGATAAAGAGACCGCCGACAAAGGCGGCGATAAAGCCGCTCCCCCCCAGACTCTGGGCCAGCGCAAAGCAGAGCAGGGCCAGTCCCGGCATGGTGAGCTGGCGCCAGAGCGGCAGTTGCCAGCCGTTGAGATAAGAGATTTTCAGCAGCCGTATGGTTAGGCTGGTCAGCACGAAGGCGACCAGCAGGCCAATGCCGATCTCCTCCAGCATCAGGGTGATGGCCAGCGTGGCTGTGCCTGCGTGCTGCTCTGTGGGGGCGATAAGGGCCAGCAGCAGAAGCAGCACAGGCACACAGATGCCGTCGTTGAGGCCGCTCTCCTGATTGAGCCCTTCGCGCAGTGGCGCCGGTACGGCCGGGTTGCTCACCACCGCCTTGCCGAGCGCCGCATCCGTGGGGGCAAGAATGGTGGAGAGGATGGCCATCTCCAGCAGTGGCAGGTCGGGGAAGATCCAGTGACCAAACAGGGCTCCGGCGATGAGCGTCAGTGGCAGGCCGATCATTAGCAGCCGGATGGGCAGCTGGCGGTTGGCCAGCAATACTTGCCAGTTGGTGTTGGCGGCATCGTTGAACAGCACGATAACCAGAGTCAGCTCGGCCAGCAGCTTGATGCCGGCGCTGTCGATAGAGAGGGAGAGCAGCTCCAGCCCGCCAGGCCCCAGCAACCAGCCGGTCAGTAGAAAGAGCAGGGGGCCGTTGACCAGCTTTGATTCGAAGCGCCCCGCGATCAGGCTGTAGATCAGCAAGAAGGCAGCGATCACCGCCAGATTCTGGTAAAGCAGATGTGTATCCATACAAGCTCCCTTGAAACCATCTTGTCAGGGCTGTTTAACTGCCATCCTGGCCCCGGGTTATGCCCGATATTCTCAGTGATTAACTCTTTGTTGCCGTAACTGTGCGCACACCTTGTCCAGAGTGGCTGTGCCCATCACGCCTGCCGAGGCAGATCAATCGGTCAGGCAGTCGGGGTCGAACACATACTCCCCATCCAGCCAGCGCACGATTTCGTCGACGCAGGCTTGATCCCGAAACGGCAGGTAGCGCGCCTTGAGGGCTGCAATCTGCTCTGGGGTGAGCTGGGCCAGCCCCAGATCCTGAAACAGCGGCAGGTCGGCCTCGATCATCGCGGAGATCTGCGGGCCGCAGGTGGCGTTGAGGGCGGCATGCAGCGCCTTGTCGGGGTCGTACTGCTTGCCGAGGCGGTAGCTCATCGGCAGGGTGGCGAGGGGCAGGGCGGAGAGTGCCGCCTGCTTCATCGGGTTGACCGCGTGGCCGGAGAGCAGATCTGCCAGCTCGGCAGGGCGATTCTCGAAGGCGCGCAGGTGCAGGTAGCTGCTCGCCTTGCTGCCATCGTTGACCGGGTAGTTGTCCCACAGGAAGGGCTTGCGGCCGAGCAGCTCGGTCACCTGCTTGAGGTGTACCGCCGGATATTCGCTGGAGCAGACCTTGGTGCCGGTCCAGAAGATCTCGAAACGGCGGTCGAGCTGTTCGCCAAGCTCTTCCAGATAGCGGGGGGGCATGGCGCCGAACACCTTCTCCAGCACCGGATCGGTCGAGTAGTAGCTGGGGCAGAAGATGAGCCGTTTGGCCTTGCTGTGAGCCGCGATATCGTGGGCAATGGTGAGCTGGTGACGGGCCAAGTCCGGGGTATCCCCCTTCATATCGTCAAACAGCACCGCCAGAATGTCGGGCTGCAGAACTTCATCGATGAGGCGCACTTTCTCAAGCAGCGCCGGGCGCTGCCGCTCGTAGTCGTGATGCGCCCCCATGGGGCTCAAGCCCACCCCGAAGGCGAGACCGTTGGCGCGACACTGGCGCGCCAGCTCGGCGAGTTCGGCCAGCTGCTGCTCGGGCCAGGGGAGGGCCCAGTGCTTGCGCAGATAGCCATCCTCTTTCGGGGCGTAGATATAGAAACCGTAACCGTGGCGTGGCAGCCACTGGGCGTAGCGGGTGCGAGCCTGCAAGCTCCATCCCTTGCCAAAAAAGCCTTCAATGACCCCCAGATTGGCTGCGGGGGGCAGGGGGCCGGACAGCAAACTTTGATATGGCATAACACTCTCCCTTCTTGCTGGGGACTTGATACGAGACGGTCGGTCAGACCGGGTCCTCTTCCTGAAAGCGCACCCCGACCTTGCTCGGCACGCTCTCGTCCATTTCGGCCACGGTCCAGATCAGGCCCTGCCATTCGATGTTGTCACCGACAACCAGATTATCGCCCAACTGGCTGGCAATAAAATCGCCCAGTGTCTGATCCGCCACCTCGCTCACATCCAGCCCGTAAAGAGGGGCGAGATCCACCAGCCGTGCCGCCGCTTCCAGCAGGAAGTCACCGAAGAAGCGGGGGCCGAGATCCTGCTCCGGAGCCTGACTGAACAGCTGGCCGAGGGCAGGGAGGTCACGTTCGTGACCGATCACGCAGAGGATGTCATCGGCCTGCAGACAGGTACTACCCGAGGGGTGGAGCAGCTCGCGGCCTCGAAACAGGGCGCAGATCCGGGTGCCGGTGGGCATCTGCAGATCCCGCAGTGGCGAGCCGATGCACCACTTCTCCTCCCCCAGCTGGTAGACGAAGGTCTCCCACTGGCTGTCGAGATCGATTTCGAGCCCCGAGCGGTTGATGGGCGACGGCGGTGCCGGCACCTCCACTCGCGCCAGCCTTGATGCCAGCGGTAGCGAGCTGCCCTGCAAAATCAGCGAGACCAGCACCACGAAGAAGGCGACGTTGAAGTAGAGCTGGGCGTTGGGCAGCCCCGCCATCATGGGGAACACTGCCAGAATGATGGGCACGGCGCCGCGCAAGCCGACCCAGGAGATAAACCAGCGCTCGCGGGGAGCAAAGTTCTTGAATGGCAGCAGCCCAATCCAGACCGACACCGGGCGGGCAAACAGGATCATCCACATTGCCAGCGCCAGCGCGGGCAGGGCGATGGGCAGCAGGTTGCTGGGGGTCGCCAGCAGGCCCAGCACCAGAAACATGCCGATCTGGCTGAGCCAGGTCAGTCCATCCAGTACCGACAATGTGGTGCTGCGACTGCGCAGGGCGAGGTTGCCGAGCAAGAGACCAGTGAGGTAGATGGCGAGGATGCCGCTGCCACCGACCGCCGTGGTGAGGGCGAAGATCAGCAGACCGCCGCTGACGGTGAGCAGCGGATAGAGCCCCGGCGCCAGGCGGGCGGTGTTGATAAGGCGCCACAGCAGCCAGCCACCGCCAAGGCCAATCCCGGCACCAAGGCCAAACTGCTTGACCAGTTGCAGCAGCAGAAAGCCCCCATCCAGCCCTTGCTGGGCGGTGGCGAGCACCTCGATCAGGGTGACGGTGAGAAACACCGCCATGGGGTCGTTGCTGCCTGACTCTATCTCAAGGGTGGCGCTCACCCGCTCGTTGAGACTGCGCCCGCCGAGCAGGGAGAAGACCGCCGCCGCATCGGTAGAGCCGACGATGGCACCGATCAGCATCCCCTGCATCAGGTTGAGGTCAAACAGCCAGGCGGCGGCGAGACCCGTCAGGCCAGTGGTGATGGCCACCCCGACCGTCGCCAGCGACAGGGCAGGCCAGAGCGCCACCCGGAACGAGGAGACCCGGGTGCGCATGCCGCCGTCGAGCAGGATGATGGCGAGCGCCAGGTTGCCCACCAGATAGGCGATGGAGTAGTCAGCGAAGTGGATGCCACCGGGGCCATCTTCCCCCGCCAGCATGCCGACGGCGAGGAAGATGACCAGAATGGGAATGCCGAGGCGGGAAGAGAGGGCGCTCAACAGTACGCTGGCTCCCACCAACAGGGCAGCGACAAAAAAGAAACTGTTGATGGTAGCGGCATCCAAGGGCGAACTCCTTCCTGGTAATGTGCAAAGTAGGCACATTATATGCAGTTAGGCCCCCCTTGTGTGGCTTATTTGTGCATCAATTTGCACTTTCTTACATTTTTCATCCCTTTTTTCAGCATGGCCGCGCCATATTCTGACAGTGACGGGGTTATCGAAAGCGGAGTCAAAGGAGCGTCGATTTCAGGATGCGCAGGGAGGAAAGGGCGGGGAAAAGCGAAACGGCACAGCAGAGGGAGAGGGGAGCACAAGGGCGCTCCCCACGGGATGGGGCGGGATTCAGTCGTCCTCGTCATCCTTCACTTCGCGGATCTTGTCCTTGTAGTTGGGCAACTGTTTTTCCAGCCGTTTCATGTCTTTGATGGCATTGAGAAACAGCCCGAGCAGGAACAGCAGCGGCAACCCTATCCACAGCCAGAGATTCATGGGATTTTCCTTTCGTCAGGACAGGTGGTGACATAACGGGCCAAAATTTCATCAAGGTTGGCCAATATGGTCGACTTGCCTTCAATATCCGCCTGTTGCAGACAAAGCTCCAGTGCCGCGGGATCGAGCCGCTGCTCATCGGACTCCAGCGAGAAGCTGATATGCCAGGGCTCGTAGGCGACCCCGCTCTCTGCCCCGACCGGCTTGGCATAAGGGAGGAAGAAGCCGAAGTCGTTCATATGGTCGCTGAGCCACTCGCTGAGATCCGCAAACCAGCCCCCGGCTTCATACTCCCACGGCTCCAGTGCCAGTTTGGTATCGGCAGGCAAACAGTCCTGGTCGTAGATATCGAGATCGGTCCCCCAGTGGTGACGGCTGGTGCCGGGCAGGGCGCTCCAGCGCAAAATGGCGTGCAGCCGCTCTGTCTCGCCCAGTTGCAGGGCATCGATGGGCTGGCTGTTGGCATCGAGCAGTGGCCGTTCGCCGCGCCACTTGCCATTCCAGATGGCGAGCTGGCGATCAAAGCCCCGCCAGCTGGAGGCCGCCTGCAGGTTGAACCCCTCATAGGCGGCAGCCACCTGCATGTCGTTGAAGGCCGCGGCGGTGGCGGCAGTCAGCCGATGGGGGCCGCGCCCCACCAGAATAAGGTGGCTCTCGTCGAGCCCAAGCAGTTGTTCCTGCGTCATGCCAGCAATCTCTCGAGCACCCCTTGATACATGTCCGCCAGCAGATCCAGATCGTCCGCCTTCACGCACTCGTTCACCTTGTGAATGGTGGCGTTGACCGGCCCGAGCTCGATCACCTCGGCGCCGGTGGGGGCGATAAAGCGCCCGTCGGAGGTGCCGCCGGTGGTGAGCAGGGCCGGTCGCTGACCGTTCACCGCCTCGATAGCCGCCACAGCCGCATCGAGCAGCGCGCCGGTGTCGGTGAGGAACGGCTGGCCGGAGAGGGTCCAGCTCAGCTGATAATCGAGGCCATGTTTATCCAGCAGCGCTTCGACCCGCTCACGGATATCCATGTCGGTCAGTTCGGTGCTGAAGCGGAAGTTGAACTGGACCTGCAGCTCGCCCGGAATGACGTTGGAGGCGCCGGTGCCGGCCGAGATGTTGGCGATCTGGAAGCTGGTGGGGGGGAAGTAGGCGTTGCCCTCATCCCACACGGTGGCGGCGAGTTCCGCCAGCGCTGGCGCGGCTTTGTGAATGGGGTTGTCCGCCAGATGGGGATAGGCGACATGGCCCTGCACCCCGCGCACCAGCAGATCGCCGGTGATGGAGCCGCGGCGGCCGTTCTTCACCACATCTCCGACCACGGCAGTGGAGGAGGGCTCGCCGACGATGCACCAGCGGATCTTCTCGTTGCGGGCCTCCAGGGTGTCGATCACCCGGGTGGTGCCATTGATAAAGGGCCCCTCCTCATCGGAGGTGATGAGAAAGGCGATGGACCCCGTGTGATCCGGATGCTCGGCCACGAAGCGCTCGACCGCCACCACCATGGAAGCCAGCGAGCCCTTCATGTCGGCGGCGCCGCGCCCGTAGAGCACGCCATCCTTGATGGTCGGCTCGAATGGCGGGGTGTGCCATTTGTCCAGCGGCCCGGCGGGCACCACGTCGGTGTGGCCGGCGAAGCAGAACAGCGGCCCCTCGCTGCCGCGGCGGGCCCAGAGGTTGGTGGTGTCCTCAAACACCATGGGCTCGATAACGAACCCGATCCTGGCGAGGCGCTCCGCCATCAGGGTTTGACACCCTTCATCGAGGGGGGTAACGGAGGGGCGACGGATCAGATCCTTGGCCAGTGCGATGACATCCGACATCAGTTGTCCTTAGTTGTCCTTAACGGGAAAAGAGGGATTGGTAGTGATCAGCCTTGAAACCCAGAGTCAGTTCGCCGTCACGATCCAGCAGCGGGCGCTTGATCATGGCCGGATGTTCCAGCAGCAGGGCGCGTGCCTTGGCGGTATCGAGCCCCTGTTTGGCCTCATCCGGCAGGGCGCGGAAGGTGGTGCCGCGGCTGTTGAGCAGGGCTTCCCAGCCGAGTTTTGCCAGCCAGCTGTCCAGATCGTCCGGGTTCAGGCCGTCGGCGCGGTGGTCGTGAAAGCGGTAGTCGATACCGGCCTCATCCAGCCACTTGCGGGCTTTCTTGATGGTGTCGCAGTTTTTAGGGGAAATGCCGTAGAGCACAACTTTGCATTCGGTCTTGTTTTCCATGGGGTTCACCGTGGTTCCGTTCGATGGGCAGTAGCATACAGGCGATCACCATACAGGGAAACGCAAGCGACTTGGACTGAAATGCTGCTGGTAGCTGGTTTTATGGAACTTGCCACTTTCGGCAAAAATAACCTTTGATCAGTATTGTGTAAAGAGCCGCATTGCTGATAGTCTCACCTCATCTTAGTTACCCATCCCGCTCATCCGTCTTCGGCTTGAGCCAATTGCCAAGGAGTCGTTATGAGTCGTCCACCGAAGGCTTACTCTTACATTCGTTTCAGCACCACCAAGCAGGCCCAAGGGGATAGCTACCGTCGCCAGATCCAGCAGGCCATCGATTATTGTACCGAGCACAACCTTCAACTCGATGAGAAGGCGATTGAAGATTTCGGTGTGAGTGCATTCCGTGGCAGCAACAGGATCGATGGGGCGTTAGGGCGTTTCATTGAGGCGGTGAAGGGAGGGGCAATTGAGAAAGGTTCTTACTTGCTAGTGGAGTCTATGGATCGCTTGAGCCGACAGACGATTCTGAAAGCATTGTCCCAGTTCATTGAAATCCTCAATGCGGGGATCGTGATCGTCACACTCTCCGATGGTGAGATTTTTCGCGTGACCGATGATGGTAAAAACTTTGATTTCGCAAAACTGATTATCTCGATCGTATACATGGCCCGAGCAAATGATGAGTCTGAGATGAAGAGCCTTCGGAGTCGTGCAGCATGGTCAAATGGGCGTAAGGCTGCGAGAGAGAGTAAGAAGGTGATGAAGAACGCCCGCTTGCCTTCATGGTTAACGAGGGAAGGGGAAAGAATAGTTCCGATTCCTGAGCGAACCGCTATTGTGAGCGAGATGTTTGAGATGGCGCAATCAGGCTGCGGTTACGAGCAGATAGCTAAGGTTTTTTTGGAGAAGGGCTACAAGACGTTTGGCAAAGAGGCTGATTGGCGTCCGGCAGGGATTCAGGCCGTCATTAAGAGTCGAGCTGTGATCGGCGAATTTCAGCCGCATGTCATCGAAAATGGTGAGCGGGTGCCTGATGGTGAGCCAATTTTGGGGTATTACCCAACGATTGTATCCCCTGCCGTGTTTGAAGAAGTGCAGCACCTAATCGGCAAGCGAAGCAAACATAGTGGTTCCTATCGCAAAGGCACCTATAGCAACCTTTTTAGCGGGGTGCTTCGCTGTCAGTGCGGTGAATCCCTACGTTATGGCAACAAGGGCCGAGCGGGAAGCCCACGATATTATCTTATGTGCCCCAAGCACAATACACATGGCTGCTCAATGCCGCATCTGCTCTATAGCAAGGTTGAACCACAGCTATTACAGGCTGTCAGCCTGCTAACTGTGGTTATGGAGCAACGAAAGACTACGACTGAGAAGATGATGGCTCTCAAGGATGAGCTGGCGACACTGCGAAGAGAGCTCGAATTGGAAGTCAAGAGGAGAAAAAAAGCAGCTCAATCCATGCTGGATAACGACAATGATGCAGATTTCCGAGAATTATTCATACAGTGCAAAGCCAACTGCCAAGCCTTGGAAGAGCAAATCAGCCAGCTGGAAAATGAGTTGATGAGCCGTGAGTTGTCCGAGAAAACACTCTCCCAGAACCTTAGTTCGGAGGACTTGGACAGCACCGATCAACGCCAGAGATTTAACGGCCAGTTAAAAGCTGTACTGAGAGAGATCCAATTCAGCTATGACGGCTATGACCTTGCCGCAGTTTTCAAAGACATTGATGGTGAGTTCATGCTTGAGCAGGCGTTTGAACCCAAGCTCGTTGGCAGTACCGTTCGTGACCGAGATGGCATGACTCTGATAAAGACAATCGCCGAAGCTCCCTACATTGACGCCAACTGGGTGAAGGACGAGATCGATGAGTACGAGTCTTTCCAGAAGGAGTCTGACTCAGAATTTGACGATGATTTCGAGGACTTGAGCTCAGAAGAGTCGAAGTAAAGGTGCCGCAGGGAGTTACGTTGGACGTGACAGGTATTTTTATCGGACACCCTTCACAGGGAACCATCGACCCAAGAGTATTGCTATCGCAGATTCCTGGATTCAGTCAGCGAAGCTCTCGACGATTCAGTCAGTACGTCAGGCGGGCTATCAACAACATCCGGCAGGTGCAGGGGCTCGACCTGCCGGAGGTTCCCGAACCGGATAATGGATTGGGGACGTGGACTCCCTTGCAAGCCTTGGCTGTGTTGACCTATGGCCCCAGCTCTCACCTGAACGCAGCGTTGATAGCGGAGATCGAGCGGTTGACCGGACAATCATTACCACGAGAGGAAGGTCAGAGCCGCTATGAGGCAGCATTTTACACAGAGTACCTAGTTTCGCTGCTTGCTTATTTTGAAGAACAGCAGCCGGGTTTGCGAATTGAGGTGATCCCGCAGTTCTCTTGCGGCCCTTACCGAATAGATTTCCGAGTCGATTTGCAGTGGTTCGACCCAGACGGAAAGTATTTTGACAAACCGATCCGGCAGGAGGCGTACTTGCTGGAGTTTGACGAAGCCTATCATCTGGAGCCAGCGAACAGCCAAGCAGACCAGCAGCGTGATGCCTACATCGAGCAGCAGACGGGCATCAGACCGCTCAGGATTCGCCATGAGGAGCAAGAGCTGTGGGCTACCATTTGCCGGACTCAGGGACGCATCCTAAGCGTGGAGGAGTACCTGCAAGGGCTGCTGGAAGTGATGAAATGGCGACAGGAGGAGGGGCATATCTATATCACGTTGAAGTCTGCACAGAGTGCTTATACCTGCGATCCTACCGGATATCTGCGTTACGCCTCTCAGCCCAAACGCGATTTGAAGAAGATTGCTGCTCGGCTCGATTGGCGATTGATAGATGGGCATAGCGACAAGTTGTCGTATTACCGTCTGACCCCGCCGCGAGTGACTGCCAATCGACACATTTCGGGGTGATGTGTCTGGTCGATTTGAGTCTTATCGACACATCCAGCAGCGTGTTCATGGGCTTTTCGGCGGCATGTGTCTGGTGTTCCAGCTGTTCCAGCCCGATATATATACCCGTTTAGTTACTCAGACTCTTATCTATTTATTGCACCGAGGGGGGAGCTTACCAGCCACCCGAGGGAGACAAATCAAGAAGATAGCAACGATCCCGCTCCGTTGGCGGCCCTGAAAAAACAATCCCGAACCCCACCAGCACAAGGAAAACGAGCAGGCAACATTCAGACCAAACGCCGGTATAAGCCAGATAGAGATCAGCACCATAGGAGAACCCCATGGAATACATCACATCTGGCCCCTTGTCGGGAGCCATCCAGCAAGGAGCAGGCGTATGAATGAGCAGCAAGGAAACCCGTTACTGAAAGCGTTGGAGGCGGCACTGCTGGCAGCCTTGGGCGTCCTCATTAAGGAAGCCGTCAACTCGATGCAGACACCGCCGCCTCCGCCGAAGGAGCCGGACGCTCAATAGACCATGCCCATGTGACAGACCGGAAGCCCCTTGGCAACCCCTGTCGCACGGGTTGGTTTTCGAGTTTTGACACGTTTTTCTTGCAGGGTCTTGAGCCTATTGGGAGGCCATCATGGCAATCATCGGGTATGCCCGTGTCTCGACCACGGGGCAATCGCTGGAGCAGCAACTGACAGCTCTGGCGGAGTGTGAAAAAGTTTTTCAGGAGAAGGTCAGCGGTAGCAAGACGGATAGGCCGCAACTACAGGCAATGCTCGAATTCGCCCGCTCTGGAGACGTGCTAAAAGTGACTAAATTGGATCGACTTGCTCGAAACACCCGTCACTTGCTGGAGATCACAGACCAGCTACACGCCAAAGGGGTAACATTGCAGATCCAGAATTTGGGCATCGACACGGCCACTCCGACAGGTAAGCTAATGCTGACCATGATCGGGGCCATCGCCACGTTCGAGCGGGAAATCATGCTAGAGCGTCAGGCGGAAGGGATCGCCTTGGCAAAGGCCAAAGGGGTCTACAAAGGCCGCAAGCCGACAGCGATGGAGAAGCGGAATGAGGTGCTACATCTTCTATCGCAGGGCATCGCTAAGGCATCGATTGCTAAGCGTCTGGGGATTAGTGTGTCAAGTGTTCACCGGATACTGCATACATAACCATACTGCTATTATTTGGTGAGGGAAACCTCACTTTTAGCTAATTAAAACAATAGTTTAGGGATGAAGATGAAAGCTGTTTTTGGGGCTGCCATGCTGGCCGTTGGATTGATAAGTGGGTGTGCGTCACTGAGTGAGCAACCATCCGGAGATGTGGTTGTTAAAAAAGACTCTTTCGAGGCGGAAAAGACAATAGTATCCGTAGATAGCATTCTGGGAATGGGTGAACAGTACAATTTATTTATCAATCTGGAGTGGCATTCGGGTAGTAAGGATGTGTATCTGGACGCGATTTACCCTCAGATAGAGAATGTGGTAGCACTGAAAATCAATGCTGATGGTCAGATGATTGATGGGCGGGTTTGTAGTGCACATACAGACTTCGGAGCAACCGTCTACTCTGGTTTGATGTATGTATCTGTCCCTAGCTTTTCACTCCGTCGGTTCTGTATTTCTACGAAGGAATACGAAAAGATCGCTCAGTCTAAGCTTGTGAAGATGAAAGTCTCAACCTACACGAAGTACATGGTAGCTAGCTTCTCACCTGTAGGTAGCAAAGATGTATCCAACTCATCTACACATGCAAAAGCGTTTAGCGGCTTCACAACTGCGTTACGTCAGAATGGCGCTTTCTAGTTGATTTTCCGAGCTTTAAGTAAATCAGTAAGCCTGTGGTTACCTCAGGCTTTTTTGTGGCTCTTTCATAATTAACCTCTCGCAGTTCTTGATGCCATAGAGGGTGATGGCCATGGGGAGTCCTTCTCTTGTGGGCGCTGGCCGTGGCTGCGCCCGAAAATCCGAATCAACACAGTGCAAGGGCCCGATTCTGGCATTGTGGCAATCCCATGGCAACGCCGATGGTCTGGCTCGCGGGTTTTACCGGAACTGGTCACACCTGAACGGCGATTTTGAGCTCAAGATCATAAGCGGTGCAGCGGGTATGCCCAATGGGCCCGTTATTGCGGGAGAAAAGCCGCTATTGCAGGAGAAAAAGAGAAAGGGCAAACGCCAGATAGCCAAAACGCGCCAGCGGGCGCGTTTTGGTCGGCATTATCAAGCACCTCAATCAGTGCAGGGTGGTCCACTCATGGTCAAAGACCCGGGCCCGTTCCCAGGGTGCATCAGGCAGGCTGGAAGAGAGGCCAGTGTATTTGCCCACGTCGTCCACCACGATGGCGGAGAGGATCGGCAGGTTATTTTCGGTGCAGTACATGCGGATGCGTTGCAGCAGGGTGCGCAGTTCATCCTGGCACTGCTCCAGCCCGGCCTGCTTGGCCAGTTTGGAGTAACGAATGGTAGTGCGTTCCTTTGCAGACTCGACGAGGATGTCCCACAGCTTGTAGTCGCAGGTCGAAGCACCTGCGGTGGCTTGGCTTGTCATAACTCTCTCCGGCGCGAAATGGTCGCTATATGTCGAAGCGCATCTTCGCCAGTTCGGCGCCGTCATATGTTGATCCAACGCAAAAAAGAGGGGAGTCGCGTCACACAATTCCCGGATATGGGGTGATAAAGGTTTTCCGGCAGTTGAAATAACGAAAAATTGTTATATGGCCGACATATTATGCTAATGAATCACGGTGACGGCACCTTTATTGATAGGGATCAAAGGCAAACAGTGGTCAGATCACTAGATTTCGCTCTTCGATAAATTTATCAGGAGTGAATATTGGAACTTTTATTCGTCTTGCTCGTTCTGGTCGCCGTGGTCTACGGCATCATCAAGGATTACAACCCGCAGGCAGTGCTGGCGCTGGCGGGCATGGCCATTTTTGCAGTGGCCTACTGGTTGGGGCTGCACCCCATTCTCCCCGCTGACAAGAGCACCGGTTTCGCCCTGTTCGACCTGTTCGAAGTGTTCAAGGGGATCTTCTCCTACCGCGCGGCGGGCCTCGGCCTCACCATCATGGCGGTGGCGGGTTTTGCCACCTACATGTCCCATATCGGGGCCTCCCAGGCGCTGGTGCGGGTGGCGGTCAAACCGGTGGCGGGCATCCAGTCCAGCTACCTGATGCTCTCCATCTGCTATCTGGTGGCGGTATTCGTCTCCCTGTTCGTCACCTCCGCTACCGGCCTTGGCCTGCTGTTGATGGTCACCATGTATCCGGTGATGCGCAACCTCGGCATCAGCCCGGCCTCCGCCTGTGGTGTCATCGCCACCTCACAGGCGTTTGAAATTGGCCCGACCCAGACCAACGCCATCTTCTCCGCCGGCCAATCCGGCATGGATCCGACCAGCTATTTCGTTGACTACCAGATCTGGCTGGTGGCCCCCATGCTGCTGGTGACCATGGTGCTGCACTTCTTCTGGCAGCGTCACTGCGATCGCAAGGATGGCTGGGATCCTGCGCTGCATCGCGGCGATCACGCCGAGCTGGACGAACAGGGCACCGAGAGCGTGCAGGCGCCTACTTGGTATGCCCTGCTGCCGATCATCCCCTTCGTGTTGATGATGACCTTCTCCAAGCTTCTGGTGAGCGACATCAAGATGAGCGTGGAGGTGGCCATGCTGCTGTCGGTCTTTATCGGCATGCTGTGCGAGCTGCTGCGTAGCCGCTCGGTGCGTACCGCTTTTGCCGGGCTGTCGAGCTTCCTCGATGGCATGGGCAAGGTGTTTGGCCCCGTGGTGGCGCTCATCGTCTGTGCCGAGCTGTTTGCCGAATCCCTCAAGGCCATCGGCGCCATTGATACCCTGCTGCACTCTGCCAGCAATGCCGGTATCGGCAGCGGTCTGATGACCCTGGTGATGGTGGCGCTGATCATGGTAGCGGCGGTCATCATGGGCTCCGGCAACGCGGCGTTCCTCAGCTTCTCGACCCTGGCACCGGCGGTGGCAGCCAAGTTTGGCGTACCGGCGGTGACCATGCTGCTGCCGATGCAGCTCGCTTCCAGTATCGGCCGAACCGTCTCCCCCATCGCTGCGGTACTGATCGCCTGTGCGGGGATTGCCAAGGTATCGCCCTTTACCGTGGTCAAGCGCACCAGCGTGCCGATGGCGGGGGCGCTGGTGACGGCGTTGACCCTCAACTATCTGCTGTTCATGTAGTGATGTGGGTTATGTAGTGGTGTTTGGAATTTACCGGTCGGGCGGGTGGCATGGCTGCCCGCCTTTTTCTCACTGTGTCGCATTGTTGCAATAGACGATCGGCCATCAACGCTGATTGTTGCATGGAGAAGATAATGACAGTTGTAAAGAGCCCGTTTTCCCTCGATAGCTATCTGGCCGATCTGGCCCCGCTCATCAACCTCGATTGCGGTACTCGCACCCCGGCCGGGGTAGCGAAAGTGGCCGACATCATGACCGAGAAATATGAGGCCATCGGCTGGCAGGTGACCCGCCACCAGTTCGCTGCCGAGTGCGGCCCCTGCCTCGAGATCACCAATGAGCCGGGTGCCGATCACTACGATGTGATGCTGTGCGGCCACATGGATACCGTATTCCCCGAGGGGACGGCGGCCAAACGCCCGCTGAACATCGAAGGCAATCAAGCCTTTGGCCCCGGCGTCTCGGATATGAAGAGCGGCCTGCTCTCTATCTGGTATGCCCTCAAAGAGATGGACCCGGCATTGCTTGCCAAGCTCAAGGTGCTGGTCTGCTACAACTGCGACGAAGAGATTGGCTCCCCCTGGTCCAAGGATTGGCTGGTGGAGAAGGCCAAACAGAGTGGCTGCGTGCTGGTGGCTGAAGCTGCTCGCCCGAGCGGAGATCTCATCAGCGCCCGCAAGGGCAATGCCAAGTACCGCATCACCTTCCACGGCAAGGCGTCCCACGCCGGTTCGGCCCTGACCGAAGGGATCTCCGCCATCACCGAGCTGGCGCACTGGGTACTGGCCATCAACGAGCAGGTCAACATGACCACGGGCACCACCATGAACGTCGGCGTGGTACAGGGCGGCACCGGTGTCAACGTGGTACCGGACTTTGCCGAGGCGATCGTGGATTTGCGCTTCTGGAGCAACGAAGAGGCCGCTGCGGTGCACGACCGGCTCACCTTTATGGCCAACAACCCCTTCCTCGCGGGTTGTCGGGTCGAGGTGGATCGCCAGACCTTCAAGCCGGCGATGCGACCGAGCGGTGACACCGAGGTGCTGATGGCGCTGGTGGAGGCGGCAGCCAAGGAGGAGGGGATCCCCTTCAACTGGCTGGAAGCCGGTGGCGGCTCGGATGCCAACTTCACCGCCGCCGCAGGTGTGCCGTCTCTCGATGGCTTCGGCCCCATGGGCGGCGGTTTCCACTCGGAGGCGGAGTTCCTGCTGCTGGAGAGCATCGAGCCGCGTATCCGTCTGCTGCAGCGGGTGCTGGGCAAGCTGGCGAAATAAGCCGGTTTATCCCTTGTTCGGGTCGTCATGGCCCGCTCAAAACTGGTCCGCTCAAATCCAAACGGGAGGCTGTTGCCTCCCGTTTTTTTATCTCGATTTTTCGCGCGCTGAGTGAGCGGGCCAGATGGCCTGAGGCCGTTACCCTTGTGGCTCGGCCAGATAGGCCAGGTGATCCTGCCGCGCCACCTGCCAGCCATCGAGGCGCAGCGGGGCGGCAAAGCCCGGGCCGTCGGTCACCATGGTGTGGTACTCCCCCTGCTCGCCGCAGGCATCAAAGTCCTCGCGCTCGGCCAGTTGTTGTAGCTCGCAGAGGGTGGCGGCATCGAGGGTGCGTCCAGTCCACTCGGGAGCCAGCACCCGGGTATCGACGCAGGAGAGGTGGGCGACGATGCCGCGGGCCAGCAGATCCGCCAGCAAGGCTTGACGAGATTGCTGCCAGAGCGGGGTGTGGACGGTGAGACCCAGCGGCTGGCAGCGTTCGCGGATCCAGTTTGGTGCGCCGCCCACGCTGTCGATATCGCCGGTCACCACCCCGTCGAGGTTCCACTCCTGCTGCAAGCGGCTCAGCTCTGTCTCATAGCTCTGCTCGAACGGCGCTTCTATGGTGACCAGCAGATGGGGCAGCCCGAGGGCTTCCGCCTGACGGCGCACCAGCGGCAAAGGATGAGCGAGAAATCGGGGCTCTGGCGGGGCAAAGGTGGCCAGTGCCACCACCTGATGGCCCGCTTGGCGGGCATGACAGAGGGCCAGCATGGCATCTTTGCCACCGCTCCAGAGCAGGATGACGCGAGACATGGATGAGATTCCAATGGTGAACGAGGGGGCATGCTACCCAGCGGCGGGGGCAGAGGTAAAGGCATAGTGTCCGGAAATGGCGGCGGGGAAATGGTTGGGGTCACAGAGCGGGAAAAAAGCAGGCCCCCGAAGCGGGGGCCTGTATTGCAATAGCGTGGTAAACGCCGCTGCGATCAGAGCAGGATGCTGGTGAGGATAAAGCCCAGCGAGCAGGAGGTCACCACCCCGATCAGCCCCGGAATGATGAAGCTGTGGTTGATGATGAACTTGCCGATGCGGGTGGTGCCTGAGCGGTCGAAACCGATACAGGCCAGATCGCTCGGGTAGGTCGGCAGCACGAAGTAGCCGTAGCTCGCCGGCAGGAAGGCGATCAGCAGCTTCGGCTCCACACCCAGTGCCAGACCCATGGGAGCGATGGCGGTGAGGGCGGCGGCCTGGCTGTTTACCAGCTTGGAGATGAGGAACAGCACCAGGGCGTAGGTCCAGGGCTGGGCTTGTACCACATGGGCCAGGGTCTCTTTGAGCAGGGGCATGTGGGCCTGGAAGAAGGTCTCACTCATCCATGCCACCCCGAATACGGAGAAGATGGCGACCATGCCTGCCTTGAAGACGGCACCGTTGGCGATCTCGCCCGGCTTGACCTTGCAGCGCATCAGGATGATGGCACCGGCGATCAGCATCATCATCTGGATCACCAGGTTCATGGAGAGCGGGCCGGTTTTGTCCTTGATGGTGAATACCGGGCGCAGACCTTCGTTGGCGCCGAGCAATACCACGGCAGCGATGGCGGCGAAGAAGATCCAGGTAGACCAGTAGGCCTCTTTCGGGAACTTGGTGTTAAGCAGGGTCTCGCCACCACCGTAGATGAAGGCACGCTGCTCCGGGTCTTTGATCTTGGCCTGGAACTCTTCATCCTTGTCCAGATCCTTGCCGCGACGCAGGCTCCACAGGGCCGCCACGATGACACCGGTCAGGGAGGAGGGGATGGCGATCATCAGGATGTCGAGCAGGCCATAAGCCTGACCGATACCATGACCGGCCGCCAGAATGGAGACCATGGAGACCACGGCAACGGAGACCGGGGAGGCACAGATGGCCATCTGGGAGGCAACGGAGGCCACGGCCATCGGACGCTCGGGACGGATGTTCTTCTGCAGCGCGATGTCAGCGATGATGGGGAACATGGTGTAGACCACGTGGCCGGTACCGCACAGGAAGGTGAGGGTCCAGGTGGTGAGCGGCGCCAGGATAGTGATGTATTGCGGGTGACGGCGCAGCAGGCGCTCGGCCACTTGCATCATCAGGTTGAGGCCACCGGCAGTCTGCAGGGTGGCGGCACAGCCGATCACCGCCAGAATGGTCAGCATTACCTGAACAGGCGGTTCGCCCGGCACCAGGCCGAAGACGAAGGTCAGCAGGAAGAGACCGATACCACTGATGAGACCGAGTCCCATGCCACCAAAGCGGGTACCCAGCAGCAAGCAGCCGAGTACCACCAAAAATTCCATCAAGATCATTCCGTTACCTCGTGTGATTCAACCCATATTGCCGCGGGTAGCCTGAACCATGAATTGTCATTGTCTGTTTTATTTAGCCCAAAAGGGTTAGTTGCTATTCTGCTCCCCTGAAAAAGTGAAAAAATTGAGTTACTTCAATAACTCGATGAATTTTTGATTAAACCACTTAAAAACCACGTACTAACAAAAACATCATTTTTGTCACCAAGTGGTATCACTCGGGGCCAGCCCATCAGAGTGCAACCAGAGGCGTTGTGATGGGGAATGCGTTGGTAAGGAAGGTGTGGAAAAAGGCCCGGGTCAGGGGAGAAGAGGCTGTAAAAACACGGGTTAAAGATATCTTTTTTGACAAATGGGGTGTTCTGCGACTCTGCTCATCGGGGGGCGGGTGCTGATAGCAGATAGCGACGCTGATACTGTTCGCTCAGCTGCTTGATATCGAGTCTGGCTAGCGCATTGTTCACTCGCTGTTGCAGTTGCTGTTGATCGGGACGGAACATGATGTGCAGGCTCTTGTACCCGAGGATCTTCTGGTTGAACTGCAGCTGTTCGGGGTGGAGTTTGTCATCGTGATAGGTGAGCCAGTAGAAAACATCCCGGTCGATCACGGCCAGATCGAGCCGGTCGCGCTGCAATTTTCGCAGGTTGAGGTGATCGTCGTCCACGGCAAAGGTGTTGAGGCGCTTGCTGGCCATCAGGGCATCAAATTCACGGGTATTGATATAACCTGCGACGACCCCAATCCGGTAGGAAGCGAGATCTTCGAGTCGCTGCCAGTGGATAGGGGGGCCGGCTTGCTGCGCCATGCCCAGCACACTACTGCCCACGCTGGTGGAGATATGCCACCGTTTATCCAGATCATCGGCGAAGTATTTGGGGAAGTAGCCGCTGTAGTGCTGGGCGGGATCGGATGCCAGCAACATGGCTCGATGCCAGGGGTAGAAGTCAAACTGAACCTCCAGCCCCGCTTCGGCAAATGCACGCTTGACGATATGGCCGGTAAGGCCACCATCAGGGAGATGCTGGCTGGTATAGGGGGGCCACTCCAGGGTGGTCAGGTGCACGGGTTCTGCCCGCAATTGCAGGGGGAGCCAGAGCAGCAAGAGTGTCAGAAGCTGACGATATCCCATGAACGACCCATTCCTTGTGTCGATTGGTTCTGAGTATTACCCATAACGGGGGTAATAAAAAAGCCGACCCTGAGGACGGCTTTTGCAATGTAGTGGCAATATGCCGCTGATCAGAACTCGGCGGTACGCGGAGTACGCGGGAACGGGATCACGTCGCGGACGTTGCCCATACCGGTCACGTAAACCACCAGACGCTCGAAGCCCAGACCGAAGCCGGAGTGCGGGACTGTGCCGTAGCGGCGCAGATCGCGATACCACCAGTAGTCTTCCTGCTTCAGCCCCATCTCGGCCAGGCGGGCATCCAGCACCTCCAAACGCTCTTCACGTTGGGAGCCACCGATGATCTCGCCGATCCCCGGAGCCAGTACGTCCATCGCGGCAACGGTCTTGCCGTCGTCGTTGAGGCGCATGTAGAAGGCCTTGATATCTTTCGGGTAGTTCTTCACTACCACCGGAGACTTGAAGTGCTCCTCGGCCAGATAGCGTTCGTGTTCGGAGGAGAGGTCGATGCCCCAGGAGACCGGGAACTCGAACTTCTTGCCGCAGTTTTTCAGCACTTCGATGGCATCAGTGTAATCAATCTGGGCGAAGTCGGAGGCGACGAAACGCTCCAGACGGCCGATAGCATCCTTGTCCACGTGCTGGGCAAAGAACTCCAGATCGTCGCGACGCTCGGTCAGGACGGCGTTGAAGACGTACTTCAGCATGGCTTCAGCCAGCGCGGCGTTATCTTCCAGATTGTTGAAGGCCACTTCCGGCTCCACCATCCAGAACTCTGCCAGGTGACGACTGGTGTTGGAGTTTTCGGCGCGGAAGGTCGGACCGAAGGTGTAGACCTTAGAGAGGGCGCAGGCATAGGTTTCGGCGTTCAGCTGGCCGGATACGGTCAGGAAGGCCTCTTTGCCGAAGAAATCTTCGTTGTAGTCCACCTTGCCAGCGTCGGTGCGCGGCAGGTTTTCCATATCCAGGGTAGAGACGCGGAACATCTCGCCGGCACCTTCGGTGTCAGAGGCGGTGATGAGCGGGGTCGCTACCCAGACAAAACCCTCTTCGTGGAAGAAGCGGTGGATGGCCTGAGCCAGGCAGTGACGAACCCGGGTCACGGCGCCAACGATGTTGGTGCGCGGGCGCAGGTGAGCCTGTTCACGCAGGTACTCGATGCTGTGGCGCTTGGCTGCCATCGGGTAGGTGTCCGGATCTTCGACCCAGCCGACAACCTTCACATCGGTCGCTTGCAGTTCGAAAGCCTGGCCGCTGCCCTGGGATTCGGCGATGATGCCAGTCACTTCCACGGAGCAGGCGGTGGTCAGACGCAGCACTTCATTCTCGTAATTGGCCAGGGTATTGGGGACGACGGCCTGTACCGGATGGAAACAGGAGCCATCGGAAATGGCCAAAAATGAGATCCCCGCCTTGGAATCACGGCGAGTCCGGATCCACCCTCGTACAGTCAGGGTGGTGCCAACCGCATATTTACCGGTCAGCACATCAACTACGGATGCGTGCGTCATCGAAATATTGTCTCCAGCTTGTTCTTGCAGCGCTATTTGCAACACTAGGGAGTCTGGCCCGGGCACAGATGGCCCACCATGGCAGACTAAGCCGTCAATCTTACCCGCGCGGGTTTGATAAACAAGCAAAAATGTCGGACTCTGGTGGGGTTTTCAGCATGGTTCACCCAAGCAGGGTTCCCTCGGGACAGGAGATGCGAGTGAAAGAGCGGCGACAAGGGCCGGATTGGCTGACACGACTGTTGCGAGCAATGGTGCTGATCTGCTGGTGCGGTTTTATCGTGCTGCTTGCGCTCTATCACTATGCCAGGCCGGAGATTGCATATGGTTTTCTGGTTTACGGCGGCATCAAGGTACGCGATTACTGGGATCCCGCACTCACTCCCTGGTTGGTGCATGGCCTGTGGGGTTGCAGCTTGCTGACCCTGGCTGTACTGCTGCTGGAGCGGCGGCGCAGTCGGCGCAGGGATGATGCCTATCACGTCAATCTGGCGATCCTGCTGCTGATCCTTATTGCTTGTCTGCTGTTCTATTACACCGGTTAGCCGATGCCGGGCGGTGTGGTCCGCTATTCGCCAGGGCGAGCTCCCGGCTTGCCGCCGAGCGGTCGCTTGCCGAGCTGGCGCTCCACACTGTCGAGCATCTGGTTGTAGGCCACCGCCACCCGGCCAATCTCGTCGCCGTCATCCCCCTCCAGCCGGTGGCCGAAGTCGTGCAGGTCGGTGGCCTCTTCCATGGAGCGGGTGAGCTGGTTGAGGGGGCGTACGATCCAGGTGCGGATGACCCAGAGGGTCAGCAGCAGTCCCATCCCGAAGATGCCGGTGAGGATCAGCGCCGAGGTGAGAATGTTCTGCTCGACCCGGGTAAACAGCGAATCGAGGGAGTAGTCAAAGCGCACCGCACCAAGCACAGTGTTCTCCGGCACCAGATGACAGCTGGTGCAGTCGGTGCCGCGAAAATCCTTCTTGGCCAGCAGCGGTCGGGTGACCACCAGACGGCTGTGCATGCCGTTGTGCACCACCTCCAGGCTCCCTTTGCCCGCCAGTGCCAGCTCATCAAACTCATCTTTTACCTGTTCTGTCTCCCGTCCCGGCCCGAACTGTTTGCTCACCGCGTCGCCACGAACGATGCGTGCATCCTCCACATGGGCGTGGTCGAGAAACTTGCCGCGCAGAGTATCGCGGGCATCCATCTTGCCGGTCAGCATCAGCATGTTGAGGCCGTCGAAATAGGCTTCGGTCTGCTCGCGGCTCTGCTCCTTGATGAGCGTCAGGATGAGATCGCGCTCGCGCACCGCCTGATAGGCGGCGGAGAAGACCAGTACCATGGAGAAGATGAAGAGCAGGAAAAAGTTGATTTTGGCAGCAATGGAGAGGCGCATGAGCAGTCTTTCTTGATGGTAAAACCGCAGCAGTTTACCCCTCTTGGGGCCTCAGGTCTGGTGTTTTGCTCACATTACGGCAAGTGAAAGTGCCCATAAGTGGATAAAGTTGCCCTCTTTATATATCAAATGCCGATAGTCAAACGGGCGGCTGCGATGGCCGCCCGCTGTATGCATTAAAACTCGCCCTCGGTGATGGCCTGACGGATGGCACCGGTCAATACCCTCAACTCTTCTGGGGTGATAACGAAGGGGGGCATCAGGTAGACCAGCTTGCCAAAGGGGCGGATCCAGGCGCCCAGTTCGACAAACTTGCGCTGGATGCGCGCTACATCCACCCGCTCTTTCATCTCCACCACCCCGATGGCGCCGAGCACCCGCACATCCGCGACCGCCGGGTGCAGGGTCAGCTCTACCAGTTCTGTTCGCAGCTGATGCTCGATGGCGCGCACCCGCTCTTGCCACGGTGAGGCCAGCAGCAGATCGATGGAGGCGTTGGCCACCGCGCAGGCGAGCGGGTTGCCCATAAAGGTGGGGCCGTGCATAAAGACCCCCGCCTTGCCGTCACAGATGGTGCGTGCGACATGCTCGGTGGTGAGGGTCGCCGAGAGGGTGAGGTAGCCGCCGGTGAGCGCCTTGCCCAGACACATGATATCGGGGCTAATCCCCGCCCAGTCGCAAGCAAACAGCTGGCCAGTGCGGCCAAAGCCGGTGGCAATCTCGTCGGCAATCAGCAGCACGCCGAATTCGTCGCACAGGGCGCGCACCCACTGCAGGTAGCGGGGGTGATAGAAGCGCATGCCGCCAGCGCCCTGCACTATGGGCTCAAGCACGATGGCGGCGATCTCCTCGTGATGATCGGCCATGAGTGTCGCCAGCTCCACCACGCACTGCTCGTCCCACTCGGCGTGGAAGCGGCAGCTGGGCGCGTCGACAAAATGGTGCTCCGGCAGGAATCCCTTGTAGAGCTCATGCATGCCGCCATCGGGATCGCAGACGCTCATGGCGCCAAAGGTGTCGCCGTGATAGCCGCTGCGCAGGGCGACAAATTTGGCTCTGGGCGTCCCCTTGGCATGCCAGTACTGCTGCGCCATCTTGAGCGCCACTTCCACTGCCACCGAGCCGGAATCGGCCAGAAATACCCGATCAAGCCCCTTCGGAGTGATCTCCACCAGCTTGCGGCAGAGCTCGACCGCCGGGGCGTGGGTGAGGCCGCCAAACATCACGTGGGACATCTTGCCGAGCTGGGCGGTGGCGGCGGCGTCCAGTACCGGCACCTGATAGCCGTGCACGCAAGCCCACCAGGAGCTCATGCCATCCACCAGTTCACGGCCATCGCTGAGGGTGATGGTCACCCCTTTGGCGCTGGCCACTTCATAGCAGGGCAGAGGGTGAGTGAGGGAGGTATAGGGGTGCCAGATGTGGTGCAGGTCGAATTCTTGATTGGTCATTTGTTGTTCTGTTGTCAATTGGTTTGATCTGGTCGGTGTTGACAGTCTACGCATGCTCTCTACACTAGCCAACAATTTCAGCCACTTGGCACTGCGCATCACCTTGAGCGCGCGGGCCCGGCGGCGGGTTTTGTAGCCGTCCATCCTAAGATGGCGGGCGCAGGATCCCACTAATAACAACCGGAAGCCATGTATGAATGCTCTCACCGCGGGCGGTCACGCCCTTCGTCACGACTGGACCCTGTCCGAGGTTCAGGCCCTGTTTGCCCTGCCATTCAACGATCTGCTGTTTCAGGCCCAGACCGTCCACCGTGCCCATTTCGACCCGAACGAAGTGCAGGTGAGCACCCTGCTCTCCATCAAGACCGGCGCCTGCCCGGAAGATTGCAAATACTGCCCCCAGAGCGCCCGTTACCACACCGGTCTTGAGGCCGAGCGGCTGATGGAGGTGGAAAAGGTGCTGGAGCGGGCCCGTGAAGCGAAGGCCAACGGCTCGTCACGCTTTTGCATGGGGGCCGCCTGGCGCAACCCCAAAGAGAAGGACATGCCCTACATCATCCGGATGATCGAGGAGGTGCGCGGGCTGGGGATGGAGACCTGCATGACCCTGGGGATGCTCACCGCCGATCAGGCGGCGCGTCTGGGGGCCGCGGGGCTTGATTACTACAACCACAACCTCGACACCTCGCCGGAGTTTTACGGCGAGATCATCTCCACCCGCACCTATCAGGATCGGCTCGATACCCTGGAGCATGTGCGCGGTGCCGGCATGAAGGTCTGCTCCGGCGGCATCGTCGGTATGGGCGAGCAGGCGAAAGATCGGGCGGGCCTCTTGATGGCGCTCGCCAACCTGCCGCGCCACCCCGAAAGCGTGCCGATTAACATGTTGGTCAAGGTGAAGGGAACGCCGCTGGAGGATCAGGAGAACCTCGATCCGTTCGAATTTATCCGCACCATCGCGGTGGCACGGATCATGATGCCCGCCTCCCATGTGCGTCTCTCCGCTGGGCGGGAGAAGATGAACGAGCAGATGCAGGCCATGTGCTTTATGGCGGGAGCCAACTCCATTTTCTATGGCTGCAAGTTGCTGACCACCCCCAACCCGGACGAGAACAGCGACATGCAGCTGTTCAAGCGGCTCGGTATTCGCCCCGCCCAGCGGGCTCAGAAACCGGATCAGGTTCAAGAAGAGGAGCTGCTGGCCGAGGTGAGCCGCCAGAGCGAACCTGCCGAGATGTTTTATGACGCCACCCGCCCCCGAGCAGAGACTGCGCGGTCATGACTGGTCCTGCTGTAACGGGCCCCTTTGGGTTGGGCGCAGCGCTGGCCGAGCGCGATCAGGCGAGCCTGCTGCGCAACCGCATCGCGACCGACGGGGCGAGTGGCGGGCGACTCAGGGTTGCGGGGCGCGACTACCTCAACTTTTCCGCTAACGACTATCTGGGGCTGGCTGATCATCCCGCCATCAAGGCCGCCTTCAAAGCGGGGATTGAGCGCTATGGCACGGGCTCCGGCGCCTCGCCGCTGGTGACCGGTTACAGTCATGCCCACCAACAGCTTGAGGAGACCCTGGCCGAGTGGCTCGGGGTGGAGGCGGTGCTGCTGTTCAACTGCGGTTTTTCGGCCAATCAGGCGGTGCTCAAAGCGCTGCTCGGCAAGGAGCATCTGCTGTGGCAGGACAAACTCAACCACGCCTCTTTGCAGGAGATGGGCAGTCAGCTCCCCTGTAAGATGAAGCGCTTTGCCCACAACGATATGGCTGCCCTTGAACGGCAGCTTGAGCCAAATCGCGGATTGATTGTCTCGGAAGGGGTGTTCAGCATGGACGGGGATCAGGCCCCCTGGGGTGAGCTCGCAACCCTCGCCGCCCGGAGCGGCAACTGGCTGATGATCGACGATGCCCATGGTCTCGGCGTGATGGGGCCCGAGGGGAGCGGCACTCTGGCGGCGCAGGAGGTAGATCCGGCCAGCGTACACATCCAGATGGGCACTTTTGGCAAGGCGCTTGGTGTGGCTGGCGCTTTTGTCGGCGGCAGCCGCGAGCTGGTGGAGTATCTGGTCAACTTCGCCCGCCACTATGTCTACAGCACCCATATGCCGGCGGCGCAGGCTTGCGCAGTCAGCAAGAGCATCGAGCTGGTGCGTGCCGCCGATGAGGCCCGCTCCCATCTTGGTAAGCTCATCGCCCGCTTCCGGCAAGGGGCACAGGCGTTGGGTTGGCAACTCGGTGCGAGCGATACCCCCATCCAGCCGCTGCTGGTGGGGGAGAGCAGTGTTGCCCTGCAACTGGCAGAACGGCTGCGGGAGCGCGGCGTCTGGGTGAGCGCCATCCGCCCGCCCACGGTGCCAGTTGGTACGGCGCGGCTGCGCATTACCCTGAGCGCGGCTCATCGCGAGCAGGATGTGGATCGCCTGCTCGATGCCTTGGGGGTCAGCCCTGCAGTTACAACGCTTGGGGAGGCTCACTATGGCTGAGCGTTTTCAAACGGTCGACAAGGCGCAGCTTGCTCGCCGTTTCGGCGCCGCCGCTCGTCATTACGATGCCCATGCCCGCTTTCAGCAGGAGGTGGGTCAGGCGCTGCTGGAATGGATGCCAGACAGGCTGGTTGGCACTGATCTGACGGTGAGCGGGCTGGATCTGGGCTGCGGCACCGGCTTTTTCTTGCCCCAACTGGCGAACCGTTGTCACCAGCTGGTGGGGCTTGATCTCGCCCCCGGCATGCTGGCGCAGGCCGCCTTGCGTGGCAGCGGTGCTCGCCTGCTCTGCGGCGATGCGGAGCAGCTTCCTTTCGCCGATAACTCGTTCGACTGGGTTTTCTCCAGTCTGGCGTTGCAGTGGTGCGAGCGTCCGGCCCAGGCTTTTGGCGAGTTGCTTCGGGTGGTCAAACCGGGCGGCCAGATCTTTTTCTCGACCCTGCTCGATGAGTCGCTCTGGCAGTTGCGAGCCGCCTGGCAGCAGCTTGATGGTCGCGCCCATGTCAATCGCTTCCTCAGCCTGCCACAATTGGAGCAGGCGCTGGCTAGCGCCGGGGTATCTGCTCCCGAGCTGCGTTGTATCACCTGGGATCTCGCCTATCTTGAATTGCCGCAGTTGTTGCGCGATCTCAAGGGGATTGGGGCCAATCAGATCAACGACAATCAAGGGGGCGCCGCCCCGGCCGGTCTGAGCGGTCGCGCCAGATTGCAGCAGCTGGCTCAGGCATATGAAGCATTTCGCCAGCCCGATGGCAGGTTGGTCGCCAGTTATCGGGTGTGTCTCGGTCGCCTCAGCAAGCCTCGCTGAGCGCCGGGAATTGCAGTGTGTGCAGGGCAGTGAGCCACTCCCTGCCAAGGAGAGAACCATATGAAATCATTCTTTATCACCGGCACAGATACCGATGCGGGCAAGACGCTGGTGGCACGCACTCTGCTGCGCGAATTCAGCGCACAGGGGATCCGCTGTGCCGGCTACAAGCCTATCTCGGCAGGGTGTGCCCGAACACCCGATGGATTGCGCAACCTCGACGCTGTTCTGTTGCAGGAGGCGGCGAGTGTTCAGCTGCCTTATGAGGTGGTCAATCCCTTTGCCTATGAGCCGCCGATTGCGCCCCATATCGCTGCCAGCGAGGCGCGCCAGCCCATTACCATGCAGGGGCTGAGCGAGGGGCTGCGCAAGATTGAACAGGCAGGGGCCGAGCTTGCAGTAGTGGAAGGGGCGGGGGGCTGGTATCTGCCGCTGGATCGCAAGCATCTGCTGTCGGATTGGGTGAAGCAGGAGAACATGCCGGTGATTTTGGTGGTGGGGGCCAAGCTGGGCTGTCTCAACCATGCACTGCTCACCTTTGCTGCCATTCGCAACGATCGGTTGCCAGTGGCGGGATGGGTTATTAATCGCCTTCACAGTGCCATGAGCCACTATCAGGAAAATCTGGACACCCTGAGGGGGATGTTACCGGCCCCGTTTCTGGGGGAAATTCCCTTTATAAACAATCCATTTGAGGCTGATTTGCAGGGGCGGCTTGATATCTCTCCGCTCTTGTGACGTCACATTCAGCGAACATTCATCGAGTCTCCCTAAAATTCATCCATAACATGGAGATAGGGAGGTCGAGTGATCTCTCTCCGTGTCTTTAATTCTCACAAGGAGTCTATATGAAGCGAATTATGCTATTCCTGGTGACCAACCTGGCCGTCATGCTGGTGCTGGGGGTGGTACTCAATATCCTGTTCTCGGTTCTGGGGATCAACAAGTCCAGCATTTCCGGGCTGTTGATGTTCTGTGCCGTGTTCGGTTTTGGGGGTTCCTTTATCTCCTTGCTGATGTCCAAGTGGATGGCCAAGCGCAGCTATGGCGTCCAGGTCATCGAGCAACCTCGTAACGAGACCGAGCACTGGCTGGTGAGCACTGTTGCCCGTCAGGCCCGCGAAGCGGGTATCAAGATGCCGGAAGTGGGGATCTACGACTCTCCCGAGATGAACGCCTTTGCGACCGGCGCCCGCCGAGATGATTCGCTGGTGGCGGTCTCCTCCGGCCTGCTCTACAGCATGAGCCGTGACGAGGCGGAAGCGGTACTGGCCCACGAGGTGAGCCACGTTGCCAACGGCGACATGGTGACCCTGACCCTGATCCAGGGGGTGGTGAACACCTTCGTGATGTTCTTCGCCCGCATCGTGGCTGGCGTCATCAGCAACTTCTTCAGTTCCAACAACGAGGAAGAGAGCAGCAGCACCGGTGGTTTTGCCTACATGATCACCGTGTTTGTGCTGGAGATGTTGTTCGGCATTCTGGCCTCCATCATCGTCATGTGGTTCAGCCGTCAGCGCGAGTTCCGTGCCGATGCCGGTGCCGCCAAGCTGGCCGGTCGCGACAAGATGATTGCCGCCCTTGAGCGCCTCTCCCGCGGTGCCGAGCCGCAGCTGGAAGGCTCAATGATGGCCTTTGGCATCAACGGCAAGCGCTCCATGAGCGAACTGTTCATGAGCCACCCGCCCATCGAGCAGCGTATCGCCGCCCTGCGTGGTTGATAGATACTGAATGACAGGGGATAACGCCGAATAAAAAACGGCTGCCTTGGGGCAGCCGTTTTGTTTTGCAGCCTTCTTTAAAGCTTGAAGTGCCCCATCTCCTGGCGCAGCACCCGTGACAGCTGCTTGAGCTTGGCTGCCTCTTGGGACACGTGGCGGGCGGCATCCCCCGATTGTTCCGAGAGGGAGGTGATGTTGCCGACGGTAGAGACCACCTCGTTGGCGGCGGTGGACTGCTCGCGCAGGGTGTGGCTGATCTCTCCCATCAGACCGGTGAGATTGGAGGCGTGGCTCTGGATGCTGGCGATTGCCTGCCCGGTCTGGTTGGCCAGTGTGACCCCGCGGGAGACGTTGTTGACCGTGTTCTCCATGCTGCGGATAGAGGCATCCGCCCCGCTCTGGATCTTGCTGATCATCCCGGTGATCTGCTGGGTCGAGGCCGCCGAGCGGCTGGCCAGATTGCGTACTTCGTCGGCAACCACCGCAAAGCCACGTCCCTGCTCACCGGCCCGCGCCGCCTCGATAGCCGCGTTGAGGGCCAGCAGGTTGGTCTGATCGGCGATGCCGCGGATCACGCCGATGATCTCCGAGATCTGCTGGGTATGGCTGTTGAGTTCTGCGATGGTGCTGGCTGCTTCACCGACCGTGGTGGAGATATTCTCGATGCTGCCAAGCGTCTCCTTGATGACCCCGGAGCCCTCCTCCAGCGTGTCGGCTGAGACCTTGCTGAGCTCGTCTGCATGGCTGGCATTGTCGGAGAGGTGGCTGATGCTCACCACCAGCTCTTCGATGGCGGCGGCCATGGTCTGGGTACTGGTTTGCTGATCGGTGGCGAACTGGGCGGTCTGCTCCGCTATCTGGGCGATGCTGTCGGCCGAATTGGACAACTCCTCGGTGGAGTGGGATACCTTGCCGATGATCCCCTTGAGGGTGCTCTGTGTGGTGCCAAGCAGGCCGATAAGACTCTCTTTCGAGCCTTGGGGCACCTTGATGGGGCGGGAGAAATCCCCTTCCGCCAGCAGATGGAGATCGGTCTTGAGCTGTTCGACCGAGGTGCCCACCAGATCGAGCAGGGAGCGATAGGTGCGCCAGAGGAAGAACATCAATACCAGGCCCAGAGCGATAAAAAGGTAGCGCAGCATGTCGGTATTGGCGGTGGCACTCTCGACCGCCTCCTGGTTGCGCCCCTCCATCATCACGTAGAAATCGTCGATGGGTGACATGATGCGACCCTTGTTCTGGTGATAGGCCTTGTCATGCATCATGGCGATGGCCTTCTGCTGGTTGGCGGCCAGATCACCGTCCGTCTGCTGCACCAGTTTGAAGGCAGCCACCTCGGTGTTGACCAGTGCATCCGAGTTGTTCTTGGCCTCGTTGAGCTTGGCGAGTTCAGCATCGGTGAAACCGGCATCCTTCATCAGATCGATCAGGCCGCGGCGAACATTGCTGTCGGGGCGAGGATTCTGGCCGTTGGCCGCGACAAAATCCCAATAGATACGGTTGTAGCCATCCGGTCTCGGCTGTTCGCCGTTGCGAATGGCCAGTATCCGCATGTACTGCTGCTCGTAGGCTGGATCCTTGGTGATGACGTAGGTGCGACCGAGTCGGGTCAGGTCATCGGAGGATTGGCGCAGCTCGTCGGCCAGCAGGTAGGAGAGATATTGTTGTCGATAACTCTCTTCCAGTTGTTTACCCGCCCAGCTGTAGGCGAAAAACACCAGTGACAGCAGGATCAGGGTGATCACGGAGAGCAAGAGGTTGAGTTGAAAGGCGGGTTTGTTCTGTTCCATGGTTTGAGCGTCCTTATTCTCACCGGGTAACCCCCTTGGTCAGACGGCAAAGGCCGCTACGTCGGAGGGGTTTTGTTGTTATTGCTGTGAGTATAGAAGTCATCGTCGGCATGGTTGCGCAGGCGGGGCGAGAAAGAGACGAGAATGGAGGAACCGCGGGTCGACAGGGGGGAAAAGGTCGGCCAGGATCGGGGCCCAGCCAGCCTTTTCGTGGCTCGATCACCTTATTTGATGACGATGTCTGTGAGCGGTACGGCGCAGCAGGTGAGGATTTTGCCCTCTGCCCGCTCGGCGGCACTGATGGCGGGGGCGTCGGGGTGATCCACCTCGCCCGAGATCAGCGTCTGTTTGCAACTGCCGCAGATCCCGGCGCGGCAGCTCCAGGGCAGCTCTACGCCTTGCTTGTTGGCCTGATCCAGCACAGTGCCCTGATTGTTGCCGGTAAAGGCTTGGGCGCCGATACGCAGTTGTACCGCCTGATGGGGGCGGGCCACCGAGAGAATGGCGCCGCCAAAACTCTCCTGTTTGATCCGTGCGGCCGGAACGCCGAGGGCCGCTACTTTCGACGCCGCGTCGGCCATAAAACCGTGGGGGCCGCAGATAAAGACCTCTTTTTCGGCCAACCCTTTGACCAGTCGCAGATGCTCATCATTGAGTCGCCCTTGCAGCCCCTGCCAGTGATTGCCCGGCTGGCTCAGGATAATGGTGAGGGTCATGCCCTGCTGCGCCATGGCATGCAGTTCGCTGGCGGCGGGAATGTCCGCTTCGCTGCGGCACAGGTGCATAAAGTGAACCTCTTCCAGCTCCCCGCGAAGGGCCAGGGTGCGGGCTATCGCCAGCATGGGGGTGACGCCGGAGCCTGCGGAGAGCAACAGGAGGTTGCGCTCGCGGCCCAGGTGAAACTCGCCAGCGGGGTTGGCGGCCAGCAGCCGATCACCCACCTGCAACTGCTGGTGCAGCCAGTGGGAGATGCGACCCCCCTCCACCTTTTTGACGCTGATGCTGTAACGCTCCGGGTGATCCGGCGTAGAGCTCAGGGTATAGCGGCGCTGGATCCGTTCATTTTTGATATCGAGGCTGATGGGCAGATGCTGGCCCGGCAGGTAGTCGGGCAGAGGCTCGCCATCGGCGGCTTCGAACCAGAAGGTCTCCAGATCCCGCGCCAGCGGTTCGCGGGCCACGCAGACCAGCTCCCGCTTCTTCGGAGCGGCGGCGGGATAGACCACCGGACGGGTGCGCTCCAGCACTTCTATCTCGCTGCCTGCCTCAATCCATCCCTCGTTCAGGGCGATCAGGTTCTGGCCGAAGTAGACCTCGCCATCCTCGCCACGGCGGTAGCGGGTAAGGGTGGCCAGCGGCTCTTTCAGGGCGTTGAAACGATCGGTGCCCGCTTCCACCGTGGTCATGATGCAGCGGCTGCAGGGCTTGACCACCTTGAATTCCACCTCGCCGATGCGGATACGCACCCAGCTGTCCTCCTCGAAGGGCTGGGTATTGCTTGCCACCAGATTGGTGCGGAACTGGCTCATCTGGTGCAGCGCATCGGAGCGCAGATTGAGATCCTCAAGGGAGGCCTGGCTTATCAGCAGCAGAGGATAACCGTCGGCAAAGCTGACCCGGGTGCCGGTCTTCTCGCGAAAGCGATCAGAGGTTTCACCCAGCCAGAGCAGCTGCACTGGTTCCCCTGCCACCCGGCTCAGCCACCCATCGGCTTTGGTGTCGGTGTGCAGGGCGGTAAAGCGGTCGCTCCAGACTCCGGTAGCTTGCGGGGTGCGGCTGAAGTCGACCTCTTGCAGGGTGAGGGGTTCAAAGCCCGGATAGCGCAGTTGCAAGCCTCCTTCGATGGGGGTGGCCACGACCTGTTGCAGCTGGGGATGGGTACGGGCGGTGATAAAGGTGCCGTCCGGTTTGACCACCATGTAGCGGCGATCCCCTGCCAGTCCCTCTTCGGTCACCCGGGCGCGAGCCAGCGGCATACCTGCAGTCGATTTGATGGGGTAGAGGTGAATGCTGTCTAGCCTGGGCATCTTCATATCCTTGTGACGCGGCGCGATCGCCTGGAAAAAGGGGAACATAACGGTTCCCCGGCGATCCGGCAATCCTTTCAAGGGGGCGGTCTATAGTTGGGAAAAGAGAACAAGAGGGCATCGGGATGAAAATAAGCTGGTTGCTGGCGGGGAGCCTTTTTTGCCACGGGCTCTGGGCGCAGGAGCTGACCCTGACCACGGGAGAGTATCCCCCTTACTGCTCCGAGACGCTGAAATATCAGGGGCTTATCCCCCATGTGGTGAGTGAGGCATTCAAGAGTGAAGGGGTGAGCGTCAAGTTTCAGTTTCTGCCCTGGAAGCGGGCCTTTCGCTTGTCGGAGGAGGGAGTGGTGGATGGCACAGTCCACTGGTATGAGTCGAGCGAGCGGCGCAAAACCCATCTCTACAGCGATCCCATCCTGAGCGAAACCTACGTCTGGTTCTATCTCAAGTCCGATCCGCTGGAATGGCGCAGCTATCAGGATCTGGCGGATCGCAAGCTGGCTGCGGTCAGTGGCTATACCTACAATGCAGATTTTTTTGCAGCCATCGCACAGGTTCCGCTGCAGGTGCAGTTCGTCACCCGGCTGCGCCAGAGCTTTGATCTGCTGCTCTCCGGCCGCGCCGACCTGACGCTGGAGAACATAGATGTCGGCTACTACTCCCTGCGTCAGTTCTACCCGGCCAGCACGGTCGATCTCTTTGCAACCCATTCAAAACCCGTGATGAAAGTTGAAGGTCACCTGTTGATCAGCCGCAAGCGTGCCAACGCTGACGAGCTGGTCAAAACCTTCAATCGGGGGCTCGCCAAACTGAAAGCCAGCGGTCAGCTGGAGAAGATGTTACTTGAGTCACGTTCTGGTCTCTATGAACCATAAAGTGCAACATTTTTTGATCCTGATTCGCTAATCAGTACAAAAAAGCGGCCATTATCGACTCAGTTCCCAGTTTCTAACGCTTTCGCTTCTTCCCCATCCGGCCACCGTCCGCTTCGGCTACACGGTATCAAGCGCCATCGGGTGGGGCCTGTCACACAAAAAGAAGAAAGCAATGTATGAGCAAACAACTGGACATGACCCCATTGCCGGATCTCTCCCTGAAAACGGGAACAGGCCCGGTGCGTACCCGGCTACCCGTCTGGCGGCCGGCCTTGCCACCCTGCAATCACGCCTGCCCGGCCGGAGAAAATATCCAGGCCTGGCTCTCTTTGGCGCAGGCCGGTCGTTTTGAGGCGGCCTGGCAGACCCTGATCGAAGAGAACCCCTTGCCCGCCATTCATGGCCGGGTCTGCTATCACCCCTGCGAGAGCGCCTGCAACCGCGGTCAGGTGGATGAATCTGTCTCTATCCACGCCATCGAGCGTTTTCTCGGCGACGAGGCGCTGGCCCGTGGTTGGCAGCCTGCGCCACCTGCCCCTGCCAGCGGCAAGAGGGTGCTGGTGATCGGCGCCGGCCCCTCCGGTCTCTCCTGTGCCTGGCACCTCAACCGGCTTGGCCATCAGGTGGAGATCCGCGAAGCGGGGCCACTGGCGGGCGGCATGCTGCGCTTTGGTATTCCCGCTTACCGTCTGCCTCGCGACGTGCTGGATCGGGAGGTTGCCCGCATCGTGGCGGCCGGGGTGACCCTGACCCTCAACCACAAGGTGGAGGATGTGCTGCGCGAGCGCGATGAGGGGGGCTTTGATGCCGTCTTTATGGCCATCGGCGCCCATTTGGCCAAGCGGGTCGATATTCCGGCCCGGGAAGCGGGCAAGATCCTCGATGCGGTGAGCTTCCTCGAACAGGCCAGTCTGGCCGAAGAGCAGGGCTTGCCGCCGCCCAAACTGGGACGACGGGTGGCCATCTACGGCGGCGGCAATACCGCCATGGATGCGGCCCGTACCGCCCGCCGTTTGGGCGTTGAAGAGGCAATGATCATCTATCGCCGCGACCGGGACCATATGCCGGCCCACGCCTTTGAAGCCGATGAGGCCGAGGAGGAGGGGATCAAGATCAACTGGCTGCGCAGCATCCGCCAGCTCGACAACACCAACATCGAGGTGGAGGTGATGGCGCTGGATGCCGAAGGCAAGCCGGTGCCCACCGGCAAGTTTGAAACCCTCGAAGCGGACTCCCTTATTCTGGCGCTCGGTCAGGAGGTCGACCTCTCGGTGCTGGAGAGCATTCCCGGTGTGCGGGTCAACAAGGAGGGGGTTGTACAGGTGGCGGGCAACCTGATGACGGATGTGCCGGGTCTGTTTGCTGGCGGCGACATGGTGCCCTCCGAGCGCACCGTCACCATCGCCACTGGCCATGGCAAGAAGGCGGCGCGCCATATGGATGCCTGGCTGCGCGGTCGCCACTATCAGAAGATGGTCTCTTACCCGCAGGTGGGGCCGGAGCAGTTGCAACTCTGGTTCCAGACCCACGCGCCCGCCAGCAGTCAGCCGGTCAAACCGGCGTGGGCGCGGGATGACTTTGGCGAGATCATAGGCGGGCTGGATGAGGTGGCCGCCCGCTACGAGGCGGCGCGCTGCTACTCCTGCGGCAACTGCTTCGAGTGCGACGGCTGCTACGGCAGTTGCCCCGAGCAGGCCATCGCCAAGCTGGGGCCGGGCAAGGGCTATCAGGTGGATGCCGAGCGCTGCACCGGCTGCGGTGCCTGTCACGACCAGTGCCCCTGTCACGCCATCGAGCTGCGCCAACCGGAGGAGTCCCAATGAAACATGAACTGATCATGGTCGACGGCAACGAAGCCGCGGCCCGGGTGGCGTACCAGCTGAGCGAAGTGTGTGCCATCTACCCCATTACCCCGAGCTCGACCATGGCCGAACTGGCCGATGCCTGGGCGGCGGAGGGGCAGACCAACCTGTGGGGCAACATCCCCACCGTAGTGGAGATGCAGAGCGAAGGGGGGGCGGCCGGCACGGTACACGGCGCCCTGCAGGCGGGGGCGCTCGCCACCACCTTCACCGCCAGTCAGGGGCTGATGCTGATGCTGCCCAACATGTACAAGATTGCCGGTGAGCTGACCTCGGCGGTGTTCCATGTGGCGGCCAGATCGCTCGCGGCGCAGGGGCTGTCGATTTTTGGCGACCATCAGGATGTGATGGCGGCGCGCAGTACCGGCTTTGCCATGCTCGCCTCCGGCTCGGTGCAGGAGGCGCAGGACTTGGCCTTGGTCGCTCACAGCGTCACCCTGCAGTGCCGGGTGCCCTTTATCCACTTCTTCGACGGCTTTCGTACCTCCCACGAGGTGAACAAGATCACCGCACTGCATCGGGATGAAATTCGCGCCCTTATCGACAACGACTGGGTGCGGGCTCACCGTGCGCGGGCGCTCAACCCGGATCATCCGGTGATGCGTGGCACCGCCCAGAACCCGGATACCTACTTCCAGTCCCGCGAGAGCGTCAACCCCTTCTACGAAGCGGTACCGGCGCGGGTGCAGCAGTGCATGGACAACCTCGGCGAGCTGACCGGCCGCCACTACCGGCTGGTGGAGTATCACGGCGCGCCCGATGCCACCGACGTCATCGTGCTGATGGGCTCGGGGGCGGCTACCGCCCGCACTACCGTGGATTGGCTCAACCAACAGGATCGCAAGACCGGGGTACTGGTCATTCGCCTCTATCGCCCCTTCCCGGTACAGGCGCTGCTCGATGCGTTGCCCGAGAGCGTGCGGCGCATGGCGGTGCTGGATCGCACCAAGGAGCCGGGGGCGGGCGGCGAGCCGCTGCTGCTGGATGTGCAGAGCGCGCTGATCGACGGCTTGCAGCGCGGCCTTATCAAGCGGCTGCCGTGGCTCAGTGGCGGTCGCTATGGCCTCTCTTCCAAAGAGTTCACCCCCGCCATGTGCGCGGCGGTATTCGAGGAGCTGGCATCCGATGCGCCGCGCCCGCGCTTTACCGTGGGGATTGTCGATGATGTGTCGGGCCTCAGTCTGGCATGGCACCCCATAGGCGATTTGGAGCCCGCCAGCCGGGTGCGGGCGCTCTTCTTCGGCCTTGGTGCCGACGGCACGGTGGGCGCCAACAAGAACAGCATCAAGATCATCGGCGAGCTGGAGGGCTTCCACGCCCAGGGCTACTTCGTCTACGACTCCAAGAAGTCGGGCTCGCGCACCGTCTCCCACCTGCGCTTTGGCCCCGAGCCCATCGATGCCCCCTGGCTTATCGAGCAGGCGAGCTTTATCGGCTGCCACCAGTGGGGCTTTGTCGAGTCGGTAGACCTGCTGGAGCATGCTGCCGAAGGGGCGACCCTGCTGCTCAATGCTCCCTATGAGCCTGACCGGGTCTGGGCCGAGCTGCCCGAGCGGCTGCGTGCCCGCATCCGCGCCCTCGATATCCGCCTCTACTGCATCGATGGGGATCGGGTGGCCGAGCGCAACGGCATGGGCAATCGCATCAACACCATCATGCAGACCTGCTTCTTCGCGCTGGCTGGTATCTTGCCGCGGGATGAGGCGATTGCGCTGATCAAGGAGAGCATCGAGAAGAGCTATGCCCGCAAGGGGCCCGAAGTGGTCGAGCGCAACTTCGCGGCGGTGGACGACACCCTGGCCCATCTCCATCAGGTGGCCATCCCGGCCGGTGAGGAGCAGATCAGCGACTATCCGCTGCCACTGGCACCGGGTGGCAGCGAGTTTGTCCAGCGGGTCACCGGCGAGATGCTGGCGGGGCGTGGCGATCTTATTCCGGTCTCCATGTTGCCAGTGGATGGCACTTACCCCACCGCCACCAGCCGCTTCGAGAAGCGGGATATCGCCCGCGAGATCCCGATCTGGCACTCCGATATCTGTATCCAGTGCGGCAACTGCGTCTTTGTCTGCCCCCACGCGGCGCTGCGGGCCAAGTTCTACCATCAGGACTGGCTGGCGACCGCCCCCGAGGCGGCGCAGTCGGTGCCCGTCACCGCCAAGGGTTTCCCCGACAGCCGCTACACCCTGCAGCTCTACCCGGAAGATTGCACCGGCTGCGGCCAGTGCGTGCAGGCCTGTCCGGTGCGGGCCGGGGCTGATGAGGAACACGAGGGCGAACGTGCCATCACCATGATGGACAAGGCCCCCCATCTGGCTGGTCAGAAACAGGCGCTGCGCTGGTTCGAGAGCCTGCCCTGGCCTGCCCGCGAGCGGGTGGATTTCTCCACGGTGCGCGGCACCCAGTTCCTCGAACCCCTGTTCGAGTTCTCTGGCGCCTGCGCCGGTTGTGGCGAGACCCCGTACCTCAAGCTGCTGACCCAGCTGTTTGGCGACCGCATGCTGGTGGCCAACGCCACCGGTTGCTCCTCCATCTACGGCGGCAACCTGCCGACCACGCCGTGGGCCAAGAACGGCGAAGGGAAGGGGCCGGCCTGGTCCAACTCCCTGTTTGAGGACAACGCCGAGTTTGGCTTTGGTTTTCGTCTCACCGCCGATCAGCATCACGGTCAGGCGGTGGCGGCCCTCGAAGCGATGAAGGGGGAGTTGGGTGAGGCATTGGTCGAGTCGCTTATCAACGCCCCGCAACGGCTGGAGTCGGAGATCCGCGCCCAGCGTACCCGGGTCGCGCAAGTGCGCGAGCGGCTGGAAGAGGTGAAATCCGGCAAGGCCCGCGAGCTGCTGTCGCTTATCGATCAGCTGGTGCGCCGTTCGGTCTGGATCATCGGCGGCGATGGCTGGGCCTATGACATCGGCTCATCGGGGCTCGACCATGTGCTCGCCTCCGGCCGCGACGTGAACGTGCTGGTGATGGATACTGAGGTCTACTCCAACACCGGCGGTCAGATGTCGAAATCGACCCCGCTCGGTGCCGTCGCCAAGTTTGCGGCGGGGGGCAAGACGCTGGCCAAGAAGGATGTAGCCTTGCAGGCCATCTCCTACGGCAATGTCTATGTTGCCCGTATCGCCTTTGGTGCCAACCCGCAGCAGGCGCTGCAGGCCTTGCGTGAGGCGGAGGCCTATCCGGGCCCGTCGCTTATCATCGCTTACAGCCACTGTATCGCCCACGGCATCGATATGGAGTTTGGCCTGACCCAGCAAAAACGGGCCGTGGCCTCCGGTCACTGGCCGTTGATGCGCTACAACCCGGTATTGCGCAGTGCGGGGCAGAACCCCTTCAGCCTCGACAGCCTGCGCCCCTCCATTCCCCTCGCTGAATATCGGCAGGAGGAGACCCGTTATCGGGTGCTGGCCCAGAGCCATCCACAGGAGGCCGAGCGGCTGATGCAGGTGGCGCAACAAGTGGCGTGGCAGAAGTGGGCCACTTACGAGGAGATGGCCACCCGCGAAGCCAGCCATTTCCATCCGCCGGTGTGAGGATGGAGTGAGTGAAATATAACCAAGCGGGCCATTGGCCCGCTTTTTTAGATTAAATAGAAAACAGGAAACCTATATATCCCAGAGTAGGGCTGGCAATTATGACTGTTAATAATTGAAAGCAAACAAAATTTGAATTAATGTACTGGTATGATTGATAAGGCTGCAAATAACATAATTTTTTATCTATTTAGGTCATAGGGGAGAGTATGGATTGGTTTGAAGAATATAAGAAGTTGGTGTTTTCCAATACAACATCTGTAGAGCAAATTAAAAAAGCTATTTCTCTTAAGTATGAACACATACCTAAGATTCTTTATAAATATCGCTCGGTAAATGATAACTCTATAAAAAATTTATTGGATGACACAATATGGTTATCAGACCCGAAAAATTTTAATGACCCTTATGATTGCTCATTTCATTATGATATAGAGCTGGATCCTGATAATAGGGAGTCAGTTTTATCAATGGCTCAAGAGAATGGATTAATAGAGCAGTTAACTGAAGAACAAGTTCAGTCAATTGCAGAAAGTCCTCATCCAATGGTAAAGCTACTTGAGCTTAGTTATCCAGAAAGACCTGATTATGGTCGTACTTGTGGAGAAGCTATACGTACTGTAATGAAAGATAGAGCAAAAAACCTTGTGAGAGAAACATCTGAAGGTTTTAAGCAAATGTTCAAGATTTGTTGTTTTTCTGAAAATCCAAAATCAATATTAATGTGGTCGCATTATGCCAGTTATCATACTGGTTTTTGTATAGGTTATGATTTTTACGAATTAGGAAATGAAGATCTAAGAGCAAGGTCAATCTACCCTGTTATTTATTCAGATGAAATGTTTGATGCCAGTAACGTTTTTGGTAAAAATAAAACCACTAATAATATTCTTTATCTTAATCAAGTTGCCCTGATGAAAAGTACAGAGTGGGCTTATGAAAAAGAATGGAGGCTTGTGTTTGGGAATATGATTTTCCCAAAAGAAATGCCTTATAGTATGCCAAAGCCAAAACATGTTATTTTAGGTGCGAGAATTTCCTCTGCTCATGAAGATGAAATTAGGAAGGTATGTGAGGCTAAGAATATAGATGTTTTGAAAATGACAATGTCACACAACCGGTTTTCTTTAAAGATTAACAAATGATCGTATAGGTCAGATATAGTATTTTAATTACTGATATTGTTAGCGAATGGGAAGCATGTACCACCACATTGTCGGCATTTATATATCTGCAAGCCAAGGCTTCCTTTTCCTACCAAGGCAGGTAAGCTGCGGGGCAAATAGCGTCAAGCAGGAGAGGACGATGACAGAACAAGATATCGCCGGGACGATCGGCATTCTGGGTGCGGGGTGGCTGGGGCTACCGCTGGCGCGGGCCCTGCTGGCGGCAGGCAAGCAGGTAGCGGTGACGGTCAGCAGTGCCGAGAAGGCGGCCCGTCTGCAGGGGGAGGGGATCAACGCCCATCCGCTGACCATCTCTGCCAACATGGGCTCTGCCGAGATGCCCATCGCTGATCAACAAGCGCTGTGGCCCATCCCCTGCGAATCGCTGGTTATCTGCGTACCGCCCAGCAAGACCGATGACTATCCGCAGGCGGTGGCAAAGGCCTGCGCGTTGGCCAAAGCGCACGGCACCCGGCGGGTACTGTTTGTCAGCGCCACCTCGGTATGGGGGGCGGGTCAAGAAGAGGGTGAGCAGCCCAAACCGCGCCATGCCCGTGGCGAGCGGATGCTGGCGGCGGAGCAGGCGGTGCTGGCGGCCGGTTTCGAGACGGTGATGATAGTGCGCCCCTCCGGCCTTTATGGCCCGGATCGCCATCCCGGTCGCTTCCTCGCGGGCAAGACCCTGGATGGTGGCGCCCAGTCGGTCAATCTGGTCCATCTGGACGATGTGGTGGCGGCTTGCATGCTGCTGCTGGAGCGGGGCAAGGACGGGGATGTTTTCAACCTGAGCGCGCCTGTGCATCCGCGCCGCGAGCAGTTTTACCCCTTTGCGGCGCGCCAGCAGGGGTTGCCTGTGCCGGTCTTTATCGAGCCTGCCGGTGAATTTCAGCCCATCGACGGCCAGCTGATTTGCCAGCAGATGGGATTCAACTATCGCTGGCCCGATCCGGCCCACTGGTTTGCCGAGCTCGCCGCCTCGGGCAATTGAGGTTTGCCAAGGGGGTGATCGCCCCCTATCATGCCGCCATCCATGAGAGAGAGGCGGTAATGATGGTAGATACAAAACGTCACCCCGATGGGGAGTTGTTGCTGAGAACCCTGGCAATGCCAGCCGATACCAACCCCAATGGCGACATCTTTGGTGGCTGGATCATGTCCCAGATGGATATAGGTGGGGGCATTATGGCCAAGGAGCTGGCAAAAGGACGTATTTGTACCGTATCCGTCGAAGGCATGACCTTTCACAGTCCGGTCAAGGTGGGCGATGTGGTCTGCTGCTACGGCCGCTGCATGAAGATCGGCCGCAGCTCCATGAAGCTCAAGCTGGAGGTGTGGGTCAAGCCGGTACTGCGGGAAAACGATGCCCAGCGTTACTGTGTGACCGAGGGGATCTTCACCTATGTCGCCATCGACGAACAGGGCAAATCCCGCCCGGTTCCGGTGAGTGCCTGATTAAATCAGCCGGGCATTGATGATGGATATTTCCTGCTCAAGCCCGGTTTTTTGCCGTATCATGCGTTCCAGCATCTCTTCCGAGCCCACATATTGCAGGGTGTCGAACAGGCAGAGATCGCATTGAGGGTCCCGTCTTATCTGATAGGCGGTGGACAGCTCCACTTGATGACAATTTCCTTGTTGATCATAAAACGTCACGTTGTACCGAAGTTCTTTCGCCATGAGACAAGGTCCTTCTGGTTGGGTGGAACAGGGACTATCAGCTTAGTCGGCGTGAATGACGTTTGTGATGGTCGCAACAAAAAGCAAAGGCGGGCGGTTGTTAGCCAATGAAAAATAGTTATCGCATTCTTGGCACCTCCCTGCTGACCCTGGGGTTGGTAGGCTGTTTTGAGGTGCCGGATCAGAACCATCTGGTCACAGCTCAAGGGATTGTGCCGGGACTCGACTGCCAGCGTCCGCCGCTGGTAGCGTTGGCGACCACGGCGCTGCCCCGTGAATTCGGGGTGACGGTGTGGAATCTCTACAAGGGCCAGCGCAAAAACTGGCGTGAAGGGATGGACAGTTATGCCAAGGGGCAGGATCTGGTGCTGCTGCAAGAGTCGGCCACCCGTCCCGATATGCTCGACTGGCTGCGCGCTGGTGATTTCCAGTGGCAACAGCTGCAAGCCTTCACCCAGGGCGGCGTGTCGTTCGGGGTGATGACGGTGGCCAAGACCCCGCAGGCGTTCGTCTGTGGCGTGCGCTCTCCCGAGCCCTTGCTGCGCATCCCCAAATCCGGGCTGGTGAGCCTCTATCCGCTGCAGGGCGATCCTGATGGCGTGATGGTCATCAATATCCATGCGGTCAACTTCGAACTGGGGATGGCCACCTTCCGCGAGCAGCTCAACGATCTGACTGCCTTGGTGCGCCGCCATCAGGGGCCGGTGATCCTGGCCGGTGATTTCAATACCTGGAGCGACAAGCGCCAGTTCTGGCTGAACAAACTGGTGGACGAGCTGGGTCTGCAAGAGGCCGTGCCGGTGCCTGACCTGCGCCGCACCGCCTTCGGTCGCCCGCTGGATCACCTCTACTACCGCAATCTGGATTTGGTTGAGGTGAGTTCACCGGCGACCGACAGTTCGGATCACAACCCCATCATTGCGCGCTTTGCCGCCCAGTCTGTGACTCCCTGATCGGGGATGATGTGTGCGTGTTGCCCATAAAAAAATCCGGCGCCTGATGGCGCCGGATTTTTTTATACGCTCTGGCGGTCAACCCGCTCGGGATGACCCGCAGGCATTACTGGTAGAGACCCAGATTCGCTTTGGCGTAGGCTTCGAAATCGGTGCAGCCACCGATGTGCTGCTCGTCCAGGAAGATCTGCGGCACGGTATTGACCGGCTTGCCGGCGCTCTTGGCCAGATCTTCTTTGGTGATGCCTTCGGCATGGATATCCACGTAGCGGAATTTGAAGTCATCGCGCTGTTCGGTCAGCTGCTCGGCGATCTGTACGGCACGGACACAGTAGGGGCAACCCGGGCGACCAAAAATCACTGCAAACATCTTTTCTCTCCGTTTTTTAAGCCGTTTATGTATGGCCGTTGATATGAGGCAGGCAACAGCATAGCCCTGCCTCGTGGCGACTTGAAGCCGAAATTATCGATACCCTGATTCGAGTGGGCCTATTGGCTCAGCTCTCATCGGCGATCTGGATCGGCTGCTGCTGATAGATGCTCTCCAGCACCCCCTTCTCGAATACGGTCCAGGGCCACGGCGCCTTGCTGGCACGATAGCGCTCATGGGTGGCCGGATCTTGCGACAGGCCGCGCTGGAACATCACGAACGCCTTGCGCTGGCCGCCTGCCGTGTCGATGAAGCCCACCAGATTGGAGGTGCCGGTGATGGTCCCTGTCTTGGCATGGACCTTGTTCTTCATCATGGGGGCGGTGACGCTGCGGCGCCACGCCAGGGTGCCATCCACCTGCGAGCTTGGTAGCAGCTTGATCAGGCCAAGTTCGGCATCATTTTTCTGGATGAAGTTCAGCACCGACATCATCTGACGGGCGCTGATGAGATTGTGAGCGGAGAGACCGGAGCCGTCAGCCAGAGTGGCATTGCCCAGATCGATCCCGTTCTTGGTCAGGATGGCGCGTACCGCCATGGTGCCGCTGCGATAGCTGCCCGGCTTGTTGTAGTAGTGACGGCCCACGGTTTTGAGGAAGGTATCGGCATAGAGGTTGTCCGATTTCTTCAGCATCTTGGCGAGCATCACCGGCAGGGAGACCGAGTAGTGGGTGCCCAGCGTCTCTGCCCCTTCAGGGGCCTTGTGGGTGACCCGCAGCAGGCCATCATGCTTGATACCGGCACGGTTCATCGCCCAGCGGATGTTGTCCCAACCCCAGGCTTCCACATCGTGAATGGCGAAACGCAGACCCTGCGGCTCCTTGTTCGGGGTGATGCAGCCCTTGAGCTCGTAGAAGTTGCCCTTGGCCATGTCCACTTCCAGTGCGCAGAACTGGCGCGCCATGTCGCCATAGCTCATCACCTCCACGTTGTCGGCACCGATGCCGATGGGCACGCCGGTAGCCACATTGCCCACCGCCGGTTTGCCAATCTGGGTGGCAGTGATGGTGCCGTAGGCGCAGTTCTTGTCGATGATGACCGAGGAGACAGGAGCGGCGAAGCAGAGGGTCTGATCCCCCCACGACCAGCCGTTGCCGCGCTCGTAGCCGTTGTAGGCGCCGGTGTTGACGTAGACGTTGCCCTTGATCTGGTTGACGCCAAGCTGCTTGAACAGGGCCAGCAGATCCATGCGGGAGAGGGTGGGGTCGCCGACGAAGTTGATCCAGATATCGCCGTTGATGGTGTCACCCTGTTTGGCACCGGGCTGGGCCTGAATGTCGGTGGCGAAGCGGAAATCGGCACCCAGCTCGAGGCGGGCCGCCAGCGCGGTGAGCACCTTCATGGTGGAGGCGGGGGCGATCATCTGATCGGCGTGGCGGGCAAACTCGACGCCGTTATTACCCTGCACCATGATGGCGTACTGGCCACCCTGAGGGGGCGTCAGCGGGGCGGCATGAGCCGCCAGAGAAGAAAAGAGAGCACAAAAACCAATCAACAGCCGCTGCATAACATCCTCTAACGTGACGAAGGGCCCGGCAGTGGTGCCGACCCTGATAATTCAACCCGCCGATGCGGGATCGACGGGGGTAATGCAATTCATGCCATGTATGCCGGTCGCCACTGGCCATCACGCCAGCGAGTTGGCGGTACGATAGCGACCCTCATAATCAAAAATTTTCTCTTTTATCTGCCAGAAGCGACCCGATTTGCGGGCGATGACAAAATCGGGATGGCGAAACTGGCTTTCTGCCGCCAGCACGCTCGCCAGGGTGGCAAATTCGGGCTCCAGCCCCGGGGCGGGCCAATGATGACGCACAAAGTGCTGTTGAAACAAGCGCCGTGCGCCCGGGGAGTGAAATCCGAAGTATTCACTGAGGGTCAATCCATCCTCATCGTGGTAGGTCACCTCCAGCCGCTCCCCCTGTTTGCCGCGCCCTGCGGTGAGGGTTAGCCCCGCACAGCGGATCACCATGCAATCCTTGAGATTGAGCGCCTCTTTGAGCTTGTCGTCAGGGTCCACCAGCAGCTGATCGCAGCTCTGGCAGCGGCGGGTGGCGATGTCGTTCTCCGCACCGCAGCCGGGGCAGATCTTGGCGCGAAAGCGGTAGTCACACTCTTCGCGGTTGCCCTCTTCATCTTCAAACAGCCCCTGACAGCGGCGGCCGTAGTGCTCGATCACCTTGCCATCCTCGTCGGTCTTGCCCCAGAAGGTGTTGGCAAAACCGCAGGCGGGGCAGGGCACCTGTACCGGCTCGGTACCGGCGTGGGGGCGGGGCTCCCCCACCTCGGGGGCGAACAGGTTGAAATTGTTGCCCGCATAGTCGAGCACCAGACAATCGGTCTTGCCCGGCGAGAGGCGCAGGCCCCGCCCGACGATCTGCTGATAGAGGGAGACCGACTCGGTAGGTCTGAGCATCACGATAAGATCGACATGGGGGGCGTCGAAGCCGGTGGTGAGCACCGCCACGTTGACCAGAAACTTGAGCTCGCGCGCCTTGAAGGCGTTGATAAGGGCATCGCGCTCCGGCCCCGGCGTTTCGCCGGTGATAAGGGCTGCCTGCTGGCCTCGGGCGCCAAGCAGGCCGTGAATTTCACGGGCGTGTTCGACGGTGGCGGCGAAGATCATCACCCCCTGCCGGTCGGCGGCATACTCCAGCACCTGGCTCAGGATATGGGGGGTAACCCGCTGCTGGCGCTTGAGCTCGCCGTTGAGATCCGCCTCGCTAAAGAGGCCGTTCTCCCTCGCCACCAGCTTGCTGAAGTCGTAGTGGACGATGGGGGCATCCACCATGCGCGGCGGCGTCAGGTAGCCGTTTTTGACCATAAAACGCAAGGGCAGCTCGAACACGCAGTCGCCAAACAGCCGTTCGCCGTGGCTCTTGACCATGCCGTGATAGTGGCGCCGGTAGATCCAGCCCAGCCCGAGCCGATAGGGAGTGGCGGTGAGACCGAGGATCTTGAGGGCCGGATTGGCGGCCTTGAGGTGGTCGATCACCTGATGGTACTGGCTGTCATCATCGAGCGAGACCCGATGGCACTCGTCGATGATGAGCAGCGAGAAGGCGCTGTCGAAGGCATCCAGATTGCGGGCGACCGACTGCACCGAGCCGAACACCACCTGGGCGCTCGCCTCCTTGCGATCCAGGCCGGCTGCGAAGATATCGGCCTTGAGCCCCCACGCCTCGTACTTGGCATGGTTCTGCTCCACCAGCTCCTTGACGTGGGCCAGCACCAGCACCCGGCCGCGCGCTTTGCGGGCCAGCTCGGCGATCACCAGACTCTTGCCGGCACCGGTGGGCAGCACTACCACGGCGGGATCCGGGTGTTTGCGAAAGTGGCTGATCACGGCGTTGACGGCGTCGGTCTGATAGGGTCTGAGAACGAACATGCAGGCTTGGGTGTGTCGATGTGGGGTGGTGCAGGATGGCGCCATTATAGGGTGCTTGCCGTCACAAAAACAGCGGGCCGGCATGATGCCGGCCCGCAGGGTGCTTGGGTGCTGATCAATGGAACGGGAAGATGTAGTTCATCCAGCTTGCCATGCGCAGCAGTACTTTGCGCATCACAGATACATGGTGGAAGTAGTGGGTATAGATGGCAGCCTGCCCGCTGGAGCCTGCAATTACCTGATACTTGGCCCACTCGGGGTCGGTGATGGAGATAACCACCGGCAGACGACCCGGGCGCACCGCAGTGGTTTGATCCAGCAGACCGGCGTTGGCCTGCACGTTACCGGCGGCAATGGCCGGAACCACGGCGGTTACCTTGCCTTTGAAGATCTTGCCGGGTACGCCATCGATCACCACTTCGGCCTCATCGCCCACCGCCAGTCGCTGCATGCTGTTCTGCCAGAACCAGCCGACGTAGGCGGTGTCATCCTTGTGGATGAAGGTCATCACCGGACGATACATGAAGGGGGTGGCGATCATGCCGGGGCGCAGGGCCAGCTGTACCACATGACCATCGCTCGGGGCATAGACAACGGTTTGGGACTGCTGGTACTTGGCTTCCATCAGCTGGGCTTGCAGATCGTTCAGGGTGGCTTTCTGCTGGTCAATCTGGGCCACGATGTCATCCACGTTGGCCTGGGTGACGTCGAGGTCGCGCTGTTTGCCTACGCCACGACGCATCAGGTCGCTGGCGCGATCCCGATCCAGCCTGGCGGAGCGCAGTCTTGCCTCAATGGACTTGAGGTGCTCGCGGTTGGATTCGACCCGTGCGGTGAGGCTCTCCACTTTCAGGCGGAACGGCTCGTCATCGAGGCGAAACAGCACGTCACCTTTTTTCACCGGCTGATTGGCTTGCACCGGCACCTCGACTACCCGGCCCTTGACCAGCGGCACTATGGGGGTAGAGACGTAGTAGTTGCGCGCCATCTCGGAGTAGGGGTGGTTGTAGTTCATCAGCATGATGAGGGTGCCGATGAGCAGCACGCCGCCCAGTGCTGCGGTGGGGACGGTCCACTTGTTGAGCGGGATGCGGAAGATTTTGAATATGGCGACACACAGCGCCGTGTAGGTCAGGATCAGTAGCAGGTCCATGGTTTATCCCTGTTGCTCGCTCTGTTCGATAGTGTTGATACGGCTCTTCAGGTCCGCCAACTCCTGCTTGAGGGCCGCCAGCTCCTCTTCATCTTTTTGCAGCCGCTGGCTAAAGCCCCAGCCGCGATCGGGGCGATAGATGGTTGCCCAGATCCAGAGGAAGGGCCACAGCACATGCAGGGTAAACAGGCTGACCCAACCTGCCACGTGAATGGCATCCTGATGAGGGTGATTCCGATGTTTGGCAATCTCGTAAGGAATATCGTGGATAACGATGACTCCATAAAAAATGACCAGCCCGACAAAGACGAGCAGACCAAGTGCAAAATAATCAAGGGCCATTTATAACCTCCACTGGCATGACGCACAGTTTAATCATGGGTTCCAACAAGCACTAAAGCAATTAAGAATCACACATTTATCGTCAGTTCGCCCGGAATCTTAAAGCTATTCGCTGTATTGAAGCTGAAGCCGTTCAACAGTTACTTTATTAGTCTTTTTGTCATTAAAAAAGGCGCCATCAGGCGCCTTTTTGTGCTGCTTTCGCTGCATTTTTTGCTGTTTTTACCCTTCGCTGGTACTGCTGACCAGCGGCTGGCGGAACTTCATCAGGAAGGCCACGGTAATGGCCGCCGTTGCCGTCAGGCCGATGATGGTGGAGGTCCCCATCTCCAGCCCGAATCCGATGGGGGCGTTGGCCAGATAGGTGATCACCACAGCAGTCATGAACATGGCGGGAATGGTGCAGATCCAGTGCAGCTTGCCCTCTTTGATGAGGTAGGCAGCCGCAGCCCACAGCATGATGACGGCAGTGGTCTGGTTGGCCCAGCCGAAGTAGCGCCAGATCACCCCGAATTCAGCCTTGGAGATGATGAAGCCAAGGATAAACATGGGGATGGCGATCAGCAGACGCTTGGCCAGCGGTTTCTGGGTCATCTTCAGGAAGTCCGCCACGATCAGGCGAGCACTGCGAAACGCTGTGTCACCGGAGGTGATGGGCAGGATCACCACGCCGAGGATGGCCAGAATACCGCCGACTGTGCCGAGCAGGCTGGTGGATACTTCGTGTACCACGGCCGCCGGGCCGCCGTTGGCCATAGTAGCGTTGAGCGCTTCGGTGCTGTCGTAGAAGGAGAGACCCAGGGTGCACCAGATAAGGGCGATGATCCCTTCACCGATCATTGCGCCGTAGAAGATGAAGCGGCCGGATTTTTCGTTCTGCATGCAGCGCGCCATCAGCGGTGACTGGGTGGCGTGGAAGCCTGATACCGCGCCACAGGCGATGGTGATGAAGAGCAGCGGCCAGAGCGGCAGTTCGGTCGGGTGCAGGTTGGAGAAGTCCATCCCGGTGTTGTAGAAGCCTTTGCCGGAGGCGATCAGGCCAACGATGAGGCCGACCGACATGAAGACCAGCAGGGCGCCGAAGATGGGGTAGAAGCGGCCGATGATCTTGTCGATGGGGACTATGGTCGCGAGGATGTAGTAGGCAAAGATTGCCACAATCCAGTAGACCAGATCGGTGGAGGTGAGGTTGGCGAGCAGCCCTGCCGGGCTCAGCACGAATACCACGCCCACCAGCATCAGCAGCACCACGGCAAACAGGTTCATGAAGTGCTTGGCGGCGGTGCCCAGATGCTCACCGACCACGGTTGGCACCGAGGCCCCCTTGGCGCGCACCGACAGCATGCCGGAGAAGTAGTCATGTACCGCACCGGCGAAGATGCAGCCAAAGACGATCCACAGCATGGCGACCGGGCCGTAGAGGGCACCCAGGATGGGGCCGAAGATGGGGCCGACACCTGCGATGTTGAGCAGTTGAACCAGATAGACTTTCTTGTCCGACATGGGGACATAGTCCACCCCGTCAGCCATGGTGATGGCGGGGGTTTTCAGCTCGGGTTTCGGGCTGAATATCCGTTCGATGAATTTGCCGTATATGAAGTAGCCGGCCACAAGTAAGCCGACACAGAGGAAGAACCAGATCATTGCTACGCTCCTGCATTGTTATTTTTTAGTGTGCAGAGCGAGTCTAAAACGGTTGCGCCTGTCTGGCAGGTGAAACTCCCCGAGCGGCGCTTTGGCGCGCCGAGCGGTCGGCGGCTGTGATCAGGCGCACACTCCGCGGTTCAGTCCAGCCCCAGCTGATCTTTGAGCTCCTTGAGATAGCGACGACTGACCGGCACCCGGGCGCCGCTCGGAGTGACAATCTCTGCCAGCTGGTTATCCAGCAGCCGGATCTCGAAGATGGCGTAGGGAGAGACCAGATATTGGCGGTGGCAGCGCAGCAGCGGGCTCTTCTCCTCAAGTGATTTGAGGGTGAGCTGGGTGTGGAACAGCTCGCCCTGACAGGCCACATGGACCCCGCCCAGATCGGAGAAGGCATACTCCACCTGCTCGACGGGCAGCAGCCTGACCCGGTTGTGCAGATAGCCCGGAATATGTGCGATGGTGGGGGCCAGCCGCTCGATGGGCTGCGGGGAGATATCCTGCTTGAGGCGAGTCAGCGTCTTGGCGAGCCGGGCGGGCTCCACCGGCTTTAGCAGGTAGTCGAAGGCGTTCTCTTCAAAGGCCTGAATGGCATATTCGTCAAAGGCGGTGACAAAGACGATGCGGGGCAGGGGGTCGAGCATGGCGACCAGCTCCATGCCGCTCAGCTTGGGCATCTGGATATCGAGGAACACCACATCAGGCTTGAGGTGCTGAATAAGCGGCAGCGCCTCGATGGCGTTGGCCGCTTCCCCCACGATCTCGATGGCAGGATCGCAGGCCAGCTGCTGCCTCAGCTCTTCGCGGGCGTAGTGTTCGTCATCGACTATCAGAGTGCGGATCATGGTTGCTCCTTGGGGATGGTGAACGACACCCGGGTCCACTGTTCCGGCTCGCACGCAATAGTCACGCCATAGCGCTCGCCAAAGGCGCTTTTCAGTCGCCGGTCTACGATGGTCATGCCCAGACCGTCGCCAGCGGGATGTGCTTGCCAGGTGCCTGCATTATCTTCCACATGGATGGTGACGCTGGTGGGATGCTCATCGGTCCAGAGGCGAATGCGCCCCTGCTCCAGCAGAGTCGAGATGCCGTGCTTGATGGCATTCTCGATCAACGGTTGCAGGGTGAAGCTGGGCAGTCGCAGTGTGGCCAGATGGGGCGGGATCTCGTTTATCACCGTCAGCCGATCGCCAAAACGGGCCAGCTCGATCTCCAGATAGGATTGGCAGTGCTCCTGCTCCTCCTGCAGAGTCGCAAGGCCGCTTTGGCGTTTGAGGTTCTTGCGAAAGAACAGCGACAGATGCAGCAGCAGATCCCGCGCCTTGTCCGGATCGCGCCGGGTGATGGCACTGATGGTGTTGAGGGTGTTGAACAGAAAGTGGGGGTTGATCTGGGCTTGGATCAGCTTGAGTTCGGACTGCACCAGCAGCCGCTGATGCTGCTCCAGCCGACCGGCCAGCAACTGCTGTGACAGCAGGTTGGCAATCCCTTCCCCCAGGGTGTGGTTGATCTTGAGAAACAGCCGCTTCTTCGGCTCGTAGAGCTTGATGGTGCCGATCACCCCCTTGTCCCCCTGCAGCGGGATCACCAGCACCGAGCCCAGCTGGCAGGCGGAGGAGAGGCTGCAGCGATAGGGCTGGCTGTTGCCATCGGCAAACAGCACCTTGTTCTGGGCGATGGCCTGCATGGTGATGGCTGACGCGATGGGGGTGCCCGGCAGATGGTGATCTTCGCCGGTGCCGATAAAGGCGAGGATCTGCTCGGTGTCCGTGATGGCGACCGCCCCAACGCCGGTCTCCTCCTGAATGATGCGGGCAATCTTGTTGCTTGCCTGTGGGGTAAAGCCCTGACTCATGATCCCCACTGTACGGTTGGCGATATTGAGCGCCTTGGCGGAGAAGACCCGGGAGAACTTCTCATACATCCGCTGCTGGTCGCGGATCATGCTGATAAAGAGCGCCGCGCCACAGGAGTTGGCCAGAATCATCGGGGTGGCGATGGTGCGTACCAACAGCAGGGATTTGTCGAACGGGGTCGCCACCAGCAGGATGATGACCATCTGCATGATCTCGGCATAGAGAGTGGTAAAGAAGGCGATGCGTGGTTCAAACAGGGCATCCGTTCGCCCCGAGCGCATCAGTCGCCAGTGCACTATGCCCCCGAGCAACCCCTCGCAGGTGGTGGAGATGGCGCAGGCGAGATCGGTAAATCCCCCCAGCGTATAGCGGTGCAGACCGCCGGTCAGCCCCACCAGAAAGCCCACCAGCGGTCCCCCCAATAATCCCCCCAAGACGGCGCCGACAGCCCGGGTGTTGGCGATGGCATCGTCGATATCTAGGCCCACATAGGTTCCGAGGATGCAAAAACATGAAAATATTATGTATATCAGTACCTTGTGAGGAATCCTCACTGAATAGTTGGCAAGCGGGCGAAGCAGCGGGCTTTTCGAGAAGAGATAGGCGATCACCAGGCTGACGCTCATCTGCTGTAACAAAGAGAGAACCAACTGCATAAAAAACGCGCCTCATCAGCCAGCCTAAAAAACAACCAGCCCGTGAATAAGTGTGATCAAGATCTTGTTCGGTTGGCCCTGCGGGTCGCAACGGACCGCCAGTTTGCCAGAACAAATGGATAAAACTACATTAAATCAGCATGTTAAATTGATATTTGTGTAAGAGGCGACAGATTGCTATTGATGGATAGAGCATGAATGTATCCGTCGGATACGCCACATGGAAGTGGCATGCTCCGCCCGGCCCCCTGGCTGGGCGTTTTTTATACATGATCAGATGGCAACCTGTTGGTGGGGATTCGTGCAATTATTCCGGTTTGTCCAATGAGTTATCCCCAGCTTCTGGGGATAACTCAGAATGCAAAGTAGTAACAGAAGCGGCGGGTCAGATTGAAGAACTGCCGCTGTCCCTCATCCAGCTCCTCCTGTTTGATAAAGGCACTGATGGTGCGTTCATCTTCCCGCAGATCGATCATGGCGACCGCTTCCGGCCGCTGGGCCTTGATATAGGGCAGGATCTTCGGCTTGAGGGGCATGGTGGGTTCGGTAGAGAGTACCAGCGCAATGCTCTCGTCGGAGAGTTTCACCAGGGATCCCGGCGGGTAGACCCCCAGCACCTTGACCAGCAACTTGACCAGATTCTGGTCGAACTTCTTCTGGGATAACTTGTAGAGCTGGCTGATGGCCTGACTCGGTGCCGCCGGCGTGCCGCTGTTGCGGGGATGAAGCAGCTCGTCGTAGAAGTCGACCAGTCCGATCAGCCGCGCCAGCGGCGGGATCTCCCCCCCCTTGATCCCCAGCGGATAACCGCTACCGTCGAGCCGTTCGTGGTGCAGATGGGCTACCTGACGAATTTTGGGCTCAAAGGCATTGAGTTGGTTCAGCATGTCAAATCCGTACTGGGGATGCATCTTGAGGAAGTTCTGCTCAGCCTTGTTTAGCTCACCACGCTTTTGGGTGATCTGGCTGGGAATTTTCAGTTCACCTATATCGTGGATAAGTCCCGCAAGCCCGGTCTCTTCCAGCTCGATGGGATTCATCCCCAGTTCGCGCGCCATCAACATGGCAATGAAAGCCACGTTGAGACTGTGCTGCAGCAGGACATCGGTGTGGGGACTGCGGATCAGGTGGAGCCCGAGGGGGCCCTCGTGCTGACTGAGGGTGAAGGCGGCATTGCGGACGATCTGGGCGGTGTTGGCCAGCCCTTCATCCGGTTTGAGGTTGAGTGCCCCGAGCGCATCGCGCAGCTCGCTCATGGACTGGCCAAAGGCCTTGTCGGCGGCGCGCATGGAGCGGCGAAAGGCTTTTTCGTCAAAAGGGGGCGGGCCGGCATCAATCAGGGACTCCAGCTCTTCGAGATCGGGCCCGGCATCGGGGATATCGCCACGCAACAGTGGCTCGATAGGCAGATCGCTCTTGTCCGGATCCACCATCATCAGGCTCAGATCAAGGTGGCGGATGATATCCAGCTGCTGCTGATCTTTGATTTTGAAGGCATTGAACATAAACGGGTGGTTGGTCCATCCGGTGGGGAGATGGATATAGTGGCCTACCCGCAACTGTTCTATGGAGGCTTGGATCAGTGCCATCGGTTAACCTGCATTTCTGGAATGCCTACTCAACAAGCTAGCAAAATCCGATGGATAGACAACTAAAAATCCATTTCGGGGCTACGGAGCACCCCGTGCTGTGATGGGGCGCACGAGCGCCGTGCTTCTCCTCTTAATTCGCGCTTAAGTTTTACTTCCTACGCTGGCCCCGTCGTTTTTGTTGGCTTGGCCGGCCCGCTGCGCTGCAGGCCGGTATGTAGGAGTTGTTTATGCGTGTAACTCTCGGTGTACTGCAGACCAATCTGTTGCTGGTGCTCTTTTTCGCCCTGGTACTGAACTGGCCAATCTTTTTGCATTTCTATACGGTGCTCAGCGCCCTGACCCATGTCAAAGCCGGATTTGCCATCTCGATCCCGCTGGTGCTGATCGCGGCGCTCAATGCCGTGTTTATTCCCTTCACGTTCCGGTTTGTGCTCAAGCCCTTTTTTACCGTGCTCATTCTGACTGGCTCTATCGTCAGCTACGCCATGCTCAAATACGGCGTCATCTTTGATGTAGGCATGATCCAGAACATAGTGGAGACCAACAGTGGTGAGGCGGGGGCCTATTTGAATGGCTCGGTTGCGCTCTGGTTTCTGCTGACCGGGCTGCTGCCTGTTCTGGTGCTCTGGTCACTGCGGATCCGCTATCCGGCTCGCTGGTATCAGGGGTTGGCGTGGCGGGCAGGTGTATTGGCTATATCTCTGCTGTTTATCGGGGGCGTCGCGGCACTTTACTATCAGGATTACGCCTCGGTCGGTCGCAACAACAAGTCGCTGGCCAAAGAGATTGTGCCTGCCAACTATGTGCACGGCCTCTACAAATATGGGCGGGATGTGCTGTTTGCCACGCCGATCCCCTACCAACACTTGGGGACCGATGCCAGGGTGGTGGCCCGGGGAAGCAAGCCGACTTTGATGTTCCTGGTGGTGGGGGAGACGGCGCGCAGCCAGAACTACTCCCTTAACGGGTATGGCAAGGCAACCAACAGCTTCACGGCCAAAGAGCAGGGGGTGGTGTCGTTCAGGAATGTGCGCTCCTGCGGTACGGCCACCGCCGTCTCGGTGCCCTGCATGTTCTCCAACCTCACGCGCCGTGGCTACGATGACCAGCTTGCCAGCTCCCGTGACGGCCTGCTCGATGTGCTGCAACATGCCGGGGTCTCGGTGTTGTGGAAAGAGAACGATGGCGGCTGCAAAGGGGTGTGCCGCAATGTGCCGACCATCGAGATCCTCCCCAAATCCTATCCTGCGCTCTGTCAGGGGGAGTCTTGCTATGACGAGGTGCTGCTGGAGGGGCTAGATCAACAGATTGCAGGCATGAAGGGCAACAAGCTGGTGGCCTTTCATCTGATGGGCAGCCATGGCCCGACCTATTTCCGTCGTTACCCTGCCAGCGAGCGCGCCTTTATGCCGGACTGCCCGCGTAGCGACATTGAAAACTGCAGCAACGAAGAGCTGGTCAACACCTATGACAACACCATCCGCTACACCGACAAGGTGGTGGGACTGCTGATAGACAAGCTCAAGTCGCTGGAGAGCCAGTACGATGTGGGACTGGTCTATCTCTCCGATCACGGCGAATCCCTCGGGGCCATGGGGCTCTATCTGCACGGCACGCCCTACAAATTTGCGCCGGATGATCAGACCCGGGTGCCGCTGCTGACCTGGTTCTCGCCCCAGTTACAGGCCGATCGCCAGCTTGATATGGGTTGCCTGGCGGCGGAGGCGAGCAGTCAGCGCTTCTCCCATGACAACCTCTTTCACTCCATGCTGGGGATCATGGATGTGCAGACCCGTGTTTACGACAACAAGCTGGATCTGTTCAAGCCATGTCGGGCGGGCTAAACCGCCAGCAAAGCACACAATAGAAAACGGCAGCCACTGGCTGCCGTTTTGTTATCTCGCAAGATCAGAGCCTTACTTCTGCTCCATGATGATCTGCAGCAGATCTCCCTCCAGCAGGGCGCGCTTGACCAGCGCAAAGCCGCCATAGGTCGGCTGGTTCTGGAAGCGGGCTTTCACGATGGGCAGGCCACGGTGGAAGCTCGGCAGGGATTGATGCTCGACACAGCGACGAATTGCCGGGAAGAGGATCTCTTCGGCGGCGGTGATTTCACCGGCGATCAGCACCTTCTGCGGGTTGAACAGGTTGACCGTAATAGCCACCGCTCGTCCCAGATGCTCACCCACGTTCTCGATCACGCTGCGGGCCAGCTCATCACCTGCCAGTGCCGCCTTGCACACCTCCTGAATGGTGATGTGTTTCTCTTGCAGTGCGCTCTGGTGACCGCGGCTGATGAGCTCCTTCACCTTGTCGATGATCGCTTCGTTGGAGGCGATGGTTTCGAGGCAGCCGAAGTTGCCACAGTGGCAGCGCTTGCCGAGCGGCTCGACCTGAATATGGCCGATCTCGCCGACGTTGCGGTTCTGACCGAGGAACACCTGACCCTTGGTGATGATCCCCGAGCCCGTCCCCTGATGGACGCTCACCAGAATGGAGTCCATGCAGTCGCGGGACTCGCCGAAGAAGTGTTCGGCCAGCGCCAGTGAGCGGGTGTCGTTGCCCACATAGCAGGGGAGGTTGAAGTGGTTCTCAAGCAGCTTCGCCAGTCCCAGATTGCGGATCTGGTACTTGGGGGTGTAGATGACCATACCGGATTCCGGGTTGACCAGACCCGGCATGGTCAGCGCGATGCTGATGAGGTTGCGACAACGTTCGCGGTTGGCATCGATAAAGGCGCCAATCTCTCGCAGCAGCATGTCGACTACGGGTTGCTGGTCGATCTCGGTCACCTGAATGACGTGCTGGTCGAGCTCCTTGCCATCGAGGTCATAGAGACTCAGTTGCAGGTAGCCGCGGCCCAGCTTGGCAGAGACAAACTGAAAGCGATGTTTGATGGTGGTCAGGGAGATGGCACGCCGCCCGCCGGTTGAGGCTTGCGGAGAGGTCTCCTTGATCAGGCCATGCTCGATCAGTTGCCGGGTTATTTTGGTCACGCTGGCCGGGGCCAGCTGACTCAACTCGGCAATCTTGACCCGGGAGATGGGGCCTTGCAGGTCGATGAGCCGATACACGGCTGCACTGTTGACCTGCTTGATAAGATCTACGTTTGCTATTTGTCCGCCAGTCATGATGTCACTGTTGTGTGTAGTGTCCGTTAACCACGGTCCCACGGACCGTGAAGTCCTGATCGAAGACAGTGAGGTTGGCTACTTTACCGACCTGGATACTACCGAGACGTGAGTCCCATCCAATGGCGCGAGCGGGGTAGAGGCTGGCCATTCTCAGTGCTTCATCGAGCGGTAATCCGACCTGCTTGACCAGATTTTCCACCCCCTCAATCATGGTGAGGGAGGAACCGCCGAGTGTACCATTCTCGTCGACACACTGACCATCGCGTAAAAAGACGGTGGTGCCACAAAAATCAAATTTCTCAAAGCCTTCCGGCGCTCCGGCTGCCGCGGTGGCATCGGTGACCAGCACCAGTCGCTCCCCCAGCGCCTTGTGAGCCAGACGCACGTTGGCCCAGTGCACATGGTGGCCATCGACGATGATGCCCGCATAGACATCCTTGCGATCGTAGATGGCACCCACGACGCCCGGCTCGCGACCGTTGAGGGTCGGCGTCATGGCGTTGTAGAGGTGGGTCGCAAAGCGAATACCGTTATCGAACCCGGCCATGGCCTGATCGTAACTGGCGGCAGTGTGACCGGCCGAGACCAGAATGCCCGCTTCCACCAGACGGCGGATATGGGCCGGCTCGTTGCGCTCCGGTGCCAGGGTGATCTTGGTGATGGCATCCGCGTTGGCGCAGAAGAAGTCGATCATCTCGTCCGCTGGCTGACGAATTTGCGCGGCAGGGTGGATCCCCTTGCGCTTGAGGTTGGTGTAAGGCCCTTCCAGATGGACGCCCAGCACCTCGTTGGGGTGTGCCGCCATGTAGTCACGGGTCACAGCAACGGCCTGCTTCATGTCCGCATCCGGACTGGTGATCAGGGTCGGCAGGAAGCTGGTGGTACCGGATTTGAGGTTGGCCGCCTGCATGGTTGCCAGGGTCTCGACCGTGATCTCGGTGTTGAACATCACCCCGCCACAGCCGTTGAGCTGCACATCGATAAAACCGGCGGTCAGGTTGGCGCCTCTGAGGTCAATCTGCTCGATGCCCGCAGGCAGTTCGGCCAGGTGAGAGATGGCGACAATCTTGTCGCCCTCGATAAGCACCCCGTAGCCGGTCAGCACGCAGCTGCCGGTGTAGAGGGTGCAGTTGGTCAATGCGTACATGACGACTCCTTACAGACGGCCGATGTTGGCGGCTTCCAGCTGCTGGAAGTAGCGAACGGTCTTGACCTTGAGCTCCATGGTGGAGGGCTCGTCGCACACCATCATTCCCTTCGGATGCAGCTGCAGGGTGGAGATGGTCCACATGTGGTTGACGCTGCCTTCCACGGCGGCCTGCAGGGCCAGTGCCTTGCCGTGACCGGTGACCAGGATCATGATCTCTTCCGCATCCATCAGGGTGCCTACACCCACGGTCAGGGCCAGCTTGGGCACCTGCTCCATGTCGCCACCGAAGAAGCGGGAGTTGGCGATGCGGGTGTCTTCGGTCAGGGTCTTGACCCGGGTGCGGGAGGAGAGGGAAGAGGCCGGCTCGTTGAATGCGATGTGGCCGTCGTTACCCACGCCACCCATGAACAGGTGGATCTTGCCGTAGGACTTGATCTTGTCTTCGTAGCGCTTGCACTCGGCCACCAGATCCTCGGCATTGCCGTTGAGGATGTTGATGTTTTCGGGACGAATGTCGATGTGGCTGAAGAAGTTGTTGTGCATGAAGCTGTGGTAGCTCTCCGGGTGATCTTCCGGCAGGCCGACGTACTCGTCCATGTTGAAGGTGACCACATTCTGGAAGCTCACTTCACCGGCTTTGTGCAACTCGATCAGGCGCTTGTAGGTGTTGAGCGGGGTGCCACCGGTGGGCAGGCCCAGTACGAAAGGGCGATCGCTGGTCGGCTTGAACGCGTTGATGCGGTCAACGATGTAACGAGCAGACCACAGGCCTACTTGGCTGGCAGATTTCAACGGGATCAGGCGCATATGGGATACCTCTGTGTCGGGTTGCGACCGGTTTGGCGGTGGCAATTGGCTAAGACGGATTTAAGTTGTTTTATAGCGTAAATAAAGATTGCGAACTAAGCCACATCTATCCACCACCTTTATCTTGTTTGGGTGATAACGATCACGATTATCGGTTTATTAATTTGCGCAGCGAAATAAAAGCCCTAGACTGCCAATCAAGCCTTGATGGCTTATGCGTCAAACGTGATAAGCACTTAATTTCTAGAAAAACATTAACTAAGGAGAGGAACCGTGAACATTCTCGGTTATTTGCAAAAGATCGGCCGTGCCCTGATGGTGCCGGTAGCGGTATTGCCTGCCGCAGCGATCCTGATGGGGGTTGGCTACTGGATTGACCCGAATGGTTGGGGTGGTGACAGCGCGCTGGCTGCCTTCCTGATTAAGGCGGGCGCAGCCATTATCGATAACATGTCCGTACTGTTCGCAGTCGGTGTCGCTTACGGTATGTCCAAGGATAAAGACGGTTCTGCTGCTCTGGCAGGTCTGGTCGGCTTCCTGGTCGTTACCACCCTGCTGAGCCCGGGCGCTGTGGCCCAGATCAAGAGCATCCCGGTGGAGCAGGTTCCTGCCGCGTTTGCCAAGATCAGCAACCAGTTCGTGGGTATCCTGTGTGGTGTTATCGCCGCTGAGCTGTACAACCGCTTCAGCAGCGTTGAGCTGCACAAGGCACTCTCCTTCTTCTCCGGTCGTCGTCTGGTACCGATCGTAACCTCCGTGGTGATGATCGTTGTATCCTTCATCCTGATGGCCGTATGGCCGGCAATCTACGGTGGTCTGGTCTCCTTCGGTGAGTCCATCGTGAGCTTGGGCTCTACCGGTGCCGGTATCTACGCCTTCTTCAACCGTCTGCTGATCCCGATCGGTCTGCACCACGCCCTGAACTCCGTGTTCTGGTTCAACGTTGCCGGTATCAACGACATCCCGAACTTCCTGGGTGGTCAGGCTACCATCGATGCCGCTCTGGCCGCTGGCAAGAGCCTGGATCAGGTGAAAGGCGTGGTCGGTATGTACCAGGCTGGCTTCTTCCCCATCATGATGTTCGGTCTGCCGGGTGCCGCTCTGGCCATCTACCACTCCGCCAAGAAAGAGAACAAAGAGAAAGTTGCTTCCATCATGATCGCAGCTGCCTTTGCCTCCTTCTTCACCGGTGTTACCGAGCCGCTCGAGTTCTCCTTCATGTTCGTGGCGCCGGTACTGTATGTCATCCACGCCGTACTGACCGGTATCTCCGTGTTCATCGCTGCCTCCATGCAGTGGATGGCCGGTTTCGGTTTCAGTGCCGGTCTGGTGGATATGGTGCTCTCCAGCCGTAACCCGCTGGCGACCAACTGGTACATGCTGATCCCTCAGGGTCTGGTCTTCTTCGGCCTCTACTACACCGTGTTCCGCGTAGTGATTGCCAAGCTGAACCTGAAAACCCCGGGTCGTGAAGATGACGAAGAGACTGCTCCGGCTGCCGCTCAATCTACCAACCGTACCGAGCTGGCCAAGCAATACCTGGAAGTGCTGGGTGGTCAAGAGAACCTGGTCTCCATCGATGCCTGCATCACCCGTCTGCGTCTGACTCTGAAAGACCGCAGCATCGTCGATGAGCGCAAGCTGAAAGCCCTGGGTGCGGCCGGTGTGGTCAAACTCGGTGAGCAGAACCTGCAGGTGATTCTGGGCCCATTGGCCGAAATCATCGCCGGTGAGATGAAAGCCCTGCGTTAATCGAGCGACTCGCTCACCTCAAGTCTAAGTCCATTGTTGACATAACTAAGGGCCCCGCTCAGGGGCCCTATATAAAAAAGCCAAGAAAATCCAACCTTTACTTCAAATGAGAGCAGCAGTTATGAACTTGAAACATTCTCTGTTAGCCATTGCCATGTCTACCGTTTTTGTCAGCCAGGTCCAGGCAGCCGATGCCGCCAAGCAGGCTGTGGTCGACTCCCTCGCCAACAACCTGGTGGTCAAGTATGAAGTGGTCACCAACGACGGTGCAGGTGCCGGCCTCGATTGCCAGGCGCTGGGTTCCGAGTGGGCGAGCTGTGGCGTTGCCAAGCTGCACCTGACCAATACCGGTGCGGACGTCACCTCCAAAGACTGGAGCATCTACGTCTCCTCCATCCGTCGTATCCAGCGTGTGGATAACGACCAGTTCACCATCACTCACCTGACCGGCGATCTCTATCGTTTGACGCCAACCGAGAAGTTCCAGGGCTTTGCCAAGGATGCCACGGTCGAAGTGCCGCTGGTGGTGGAATACTGGGTACTGTTCGAATCTGACATCATGCCGAACTGGTATGTCGCCAGCGAAGGTGCCGAGCCGAAAGTACTGGCCAGCATGAGCAACATCAATGATGCCAGCACCTACGAGAAGCCGATGCCGGCTGATGGCTGGAAGCGTACCAAGGATGACAAGAACATCCTGATGAACAGCGAGACCCGTTTCGCGGCCAACCAGACCAGCACCCTGCTGCCTGCTGGCAAGATTGACAACCAGATCCTGCCGACCCCGATGAAGCAGGTAGTCAAAGCTGGCCCGCAGGTTGACTTCTCCACCATCAAACTCAATGCCCTGGACTTGCCGAGCGATCGCGCCGAGGCTCTGAAGGCTCAACTGACCAAGCTGGGTGTTACCCTCTCCGACACCGGCTACCCGGTGACCATCAAGCTCGGCAGCAAGCTCAAGCAGGCTGAAGGCTATGACATGACCATCGGTCAGAAGGGCACAGTGATCCAGGGTCGCGACATCGATGGCGCCTTCTGGGGGGCACAATCCCTGATCTCCCTGCTGGGTGTTGATGACAAGCTGGTGAGCCCGATGACCGTCGAGGATGCGCCGCGCTTTGAATACCGTGGCATGCAGACCGACGTGGCCCGCCACTTCCGCAGTCTGGATACCATGAAGAAGCTGGTTGACCAGATGTCTGCCATGAAGCTCAACGTGCTGCACCTTGGCCTGACCAACGATGAAGGCTGGCGTCTGGAGATCCCGGGTCTGCCGGAGCTGACCCAGGTCGGTAGCCAGCGTTGCCACGACGAGTCCGAAACCAAGTGCCTGATGCCGCAACTGGGTTCCGGCCCGACCAGCGACAACCAGGGTTCCGGTTTCTACAGCAAGTCTGACTACGTGGATCTGGTGCGTTATGCCAAGGCCCGCGGTGTGACCGTGATCCCCGAGATCAACATGCCGGCCCACGCCCGTGCTGCCGTGGTCTCCATGGAAGCGCGCTACAAGCGTCTGATGGCGGAAGGCAAAGAAGCGGAAGCCAACCAGTTCCGTCTGACTGATCCGGCTGACACCTCCAACGTCACCTCCGTCCAGTTCTACGACAAGATGTCCTTCATCAACCCTTGCCAGCCGGGTGCTGCCACCTTCGTGGCCAAGGTAATGGATGAAGTTGCCCAGATGCACCAGGCCGCCGGTCAGCCGCTGACCGCATGGCACTACGGTGGTGATGAGGCGAAGAACATCATGCAGGGCGGTGGCTATCAGGATCCGGCCGTCACCAAGAAAGAAGAGCTGGTCGCCTGGAAAGGCAACGTCGACTCCAGCAAGCAGGACAAGCCGTTTGGCAAGTCCCCGATGTGCCAGAAGATGATCGACGAAGGCAAGATCAAGGAAGTTGGCGAGCTGCCGGTTTACTTTGCCAAGGAAGTGGGCCAGATGGTCAAAGACCGCGGCTTCTCTACCCTGCAGGCGTGGGAAGATGGTCTGAAGTACGCCAGCGGTGCCAAGGACTTCGCCACCGACAACACCCGTGTCAACTTCTGGGAAACCCTCTACTGGGGTGGCTTCAACGAAGCGATGAAGTGGGCGCACAAGGGTTACCAAGTGGTGCTGTCCAACCCGGATTACCTCTACTTCGACTTCCCGAACGAAGTACACCCGGCCGAGCGTGGCTACTACTGGGCAACCCGTTTCAACGACACGCGCAAGGTGTTTGCCTTCGCCCCGGAAAACCTGCCGCAGAACGCCGAGACCTCGGTTGACCGCGACGGCAACGCCTTCGTGGCCAAGGGTGACCAGGATCCGGTCAAGTTCAAGGGGATCTCCGGTCAGCAGTGGAGTGAAACCGTGCGTACCGATGCTCAGTACGAGTACATGGTCTACCCGCGTATCTTCTCCGTGGCCGAGCGTGCCTGGCACAAAGGTGGCTTCGAGCTGAACTATGTGAAGGGTCGCGAGTTCTCCGGCGAGACCAAGTTCGTCAACAAGGCCACCCTCAACAAAGAGTGGAACCAGTTTGCCAACGTACTGGGTCAGCGCGTGCTGCCGAAACTGGATCAGGCCGGTGTTGAATACCGCCTCTCCGTACCGGGCGCCAAGGTAGTGAACGGTGTGCTGGAAGCGAACGTGGACCTGCCGGGCCTGCCCATCCAGTACAGCCTGGACGGTACCAACTGGAGTGCCTATGACGCAGCGGCCAAGCCGAGCGTGAATGGCAAGGTCTACCTGCGTACCACCAGCTTCGATGGCAAGCGCACCAGCCGCGTCACCGAACTGAACTGATAGCAGTCAACCGTTAACATGAGGTGGGTCGCAAGACCCGCCTTTCCCAAGGGCGATGGCGTATCGGGTTTGGGAAAGGTTGACTGTGCGTGTGAGCCTTTGTTGTGTGTAATTGTCTGTTTTGTGTTTTTCATCACTTTCAGCCCCGCCTTGTGCGGGGCTTTTTTATGCATTTGGTGCGCAATGTGCCAAGCCAAGCCGTTTTTAGTGGCGCAATGGTCGGGAAATGGCCCGGAAGTGCCAAATTCAGGTTGAGACAGCGCCCGTAATAAGGGATCATACCCGGCTTGACGGCGGGGGGATGAGGGTGCCAGCCGGCACAACTTCCGCCAGTGACGCTTTTTTGAGGTGAGCCATGAGTCAGGCGAACAGCCCAACTAACTTTATTCGTCAGATCATTGATGAAGATCTGGCCAGCGGTAAGCACAGCAGCGTGCATACCCGTTTTCCGCCCGAGCCGAACGGTTATCTCCATATCGGCCACGCCAAATCCATCTGCCTGAACTTCGGCATCGCCCGCGACTATCAGGGCCAGTGCAACCTGCGTTTCGATGACACCAACCCGGTGAAGGAAGATATCGAGTACGTAGAGTCCATCAAGCAGGACGTACAGTGGCTCGGCTTCCAGTGGAACGGCGAGATCTGCTACTCCTCCGACTATTTCGACAAGCTGCACGGCTACGCCATCGAGCTGATTGAAAAGGGTCTGGCCTATGTGGACGAGCTGACGCCCGAGCAGATGCGCGAGTACCGTGGCACCCTGACTGAAGCTGGCAAGAACAGCCCGTTCCGCGATCGCAGTGTGGAAGAGAACCTGGCGCTGTTTGCCAAGATGAAGAACGGCGAGTTCGCCGAAGGCACCGCCTGCCTGCGCGCCAAGATCGACATGGCATCCCCCTTCATGGTGATGCGTGATCCGGTTATTTACCGTATCAAGTTTGCCCACCACCACCAGACCGGTGACAAGTGGTGCATCTACCCGATGTATGACTTCACCCACTGCATCTCGGACGCGCTGGAAGGGATCACCCACTCCATCTGCACCCTGGAGTTCCAGGACAACCGTCGTCTGTACGACTGGGTGCTGGACAACATCACCATCGACTGCCACCCCCGTCAGTACGAGTTCTCTCGTCTGAACCTCGAATACACCGTCATGTCCAAGCGCAAGCTGAACCTGCTGGTGACCGAGAAGCACGTCGATGGTTGGGACGACCCGCGCATGCTGACCGTCTCCGGTCTGCGTCGTCGTGGCTACACTCCGGCCTCCATCCGCGAGTTCTGCAAGCGCATCGGCGTCACCAAGCAGGACAACATCGTCGAGATGAGCATGCTGGAAGCCTGCATCCGCGAAGACCTCAACGAGCATGCACCGCGCGCCATGGCCGTGCTGCATCCGGTGAAAGTGGTCATCGAGAACCTGGCTGCCGACGAGGTGCTGACTGCCCCGGCCCACCCGAGCAATGCCGAGATGGGTACCCGCGAGCTGAACTTTACCCGCGAGATCTTCATCGACGAAGCGGACTTCAAAGAAGAGGCGAACAAGCAGTTCAAGCGTCTGGTGCTGGGCAAGGAAGTGCGTCTGCGCAATGCCTATGTGATCAAGGCCGAGCGCATCGAGAAAGATGCCGATGGCAAAGTCACCTGCATCTACTGCTCCTACGATCCCGAGACCCTGGGCAAGGATCCGGCCGATGGCCGCAAGGTGAAAGGGGTGATCCACTGGGTCAGCGCCACTTACTCCCTGCCAGCGGAAGTGCGTCTCTACGACCGTCTGTTCAAGGTACCTAACCCGGGCGCCGAGGATGACTTCGAAGCCGCGCTGAACCCGGAATCCCTGGTGATCATCGAGGGTGCCCGTGTCGAGGCGTCGCTCAAAAACGCCAAGCCGGAGCAGGCTTACCAGTTCGAGCGTGAAGGTTACTTCTGCGCCGACAACAAGCTCTCCAGCCCGGAGCATCTGGTGTTTAACCGCACCGTTGCCCTGCGCGACTCCTGGGGCAAGGTAGAAGGCTAAGCCGATGGGGCAGGGGAGACCCTGCCCTGTGTGCTGCCAGCGGCCTGCGCCGGACAATAAAAAAGCCAGCTGATGCTGGCTTTTTTATTGTCCGTTATCTGCAAGTCGCGGCCGACTTATTCGTCGTGCTTGCACTCACCAGTAGCACAGTGACCGTAGAGGTATAGGCTGTGGTTGGTGAGACGGATATTGAATTTCTTGGCGATCTCGCGCTGGCGCTGTTCGATCACTTCGTCGGAGAACTCGATCACCTTGCCACAGTCGAGGCAAACCAGATGGTCGTGGTGCTCCTGAGTGGCCAGCTCGAATACCGACTTGCCACCTTCGAAGTGGTGACGGGTAACGATACCGGCATCATCAAACTGGTTGAGAACGCGATAGACGGTAGCGAGACCAATCTCTTCACCCAGGTCGATCAGTCGTTTATAGAGATCTTCGGCGCTGGTGTGCTGGCAGTCCGGCTGTTGCAGGATTTCCAGGATTTTGACCCGGGGCAAGGTGATCTTGAGCCCGGCCTTTTTTAACGCTTGGTTGTTGTCTGCCATATTCTACTTATTCGCATTCTCGAAGGTGGGGTTATTCTGATGGACTGCCGCAGGAATGGCAACCTTGAACTCGCTTGGCCTGTCATTATAGGTCGTAGCCTCCCTAAAAATAAACCCAGCAATTCAAGGGGTTTAGCCATAAATGGCCGGTTGGATTGAAATAATCAATCGTGTCGTCCGACTTGCTGGCATGGCAGATGTTGATAAGATGTAACTTTCATATTCTGGTCGGATGAGACCCATGGATTGGCTTTTTGACAATGCGGCCTGGGTGCGCCGCGCACTCAACGCCTGGCCCCCTTTCTGGGGGGCCGGTATCAAGATAGAGACCCTGAGCGATGACTTTCGCTACTGCCGGGTGACCCTCAAATCCCGCTGGTGGAACAAGAACGCCAACCGCACCCAGTTTGGTGGCAGCATGTTTGCCATGACGGACCCCATCTATCCGCTGATGCTGATGGGCTACTTCAAGAATCGCTACTACGTCTGGGACAAGGCGGGCAGCATCAACTACATCAAGCCGGGCAAGGGCAAGCTGGTGGCCGAGTTCAACCTGACCGAGGGCAAGCTGGCCGAAATCGTGGCGGCGACTGAAGGTGGCAACAAGCACTTCCCCGAATTCGAGGTGACGGTACAGGACAAGAGCGGCGAGCTGGTGGCGCAGGTCAAGCGCACCCTCTATGTGCGAGCCAAACCGGAGCACAGAGGTGAATAACAGGGAAGAATAAAGGCAGGCATCGCAACAAGCAGATACAACAAGGGCCCCGTCGGGGCCCTTGTTGTCAGAGGTATGAGGGGAAGCGGATTACTCCAGCTCGCCCAGGCACATCTCTTCGTGCAGCTGCTTGCACCAGCCCTTGACGCGCTCGGCAGTCAGCTCCGGCTGGCGATCTTCATCGATACCCAGACCGACAAAGTGCTTGTCATCAACCAGTGCCTTGGAAGCTTCGAACTCGTAGCCGGCAGTCGGCCAGTGACCGATGATGATGGCGCCTTTTGCTTCGACGATGTCGCGCAGGGTGCCCATGGCGTCGAGGAAGTACTCGGAATAGTCTTCCTGATCACCGCAACCGAAGATGGCGACCAGCTTGTTGGTGAAGTCGATTTCGCCCAGATCGGGGAAGAAGTCGTCCCAGTCGGCCTGGGCTTCGCCGTAGTACCAAGTCGGGATGCCGAACATCAGCAGATCAAAGCTCTCGATGTCGGCCTTGCTGCTCTTGGCGATGTCACGGACTTCAATCAGGTTTTTGCCCAGCTCTTTCTGGATCATCTTGGCGACAGCTTCGGTGTTACCGGTATCGCTGCCAAAAAACAGACCTACACTTGCCATAGTGTTTAGTTACCCGTATTTGGTGTTAATGCTCAACGCTCAGACTGCAATGTCCACCGCAAAGGCGGACTCAATCTGTTGTTTCAGGATAGATTGGATCAGCTCGGCTCGGCTGATGTTCTGTTGTAACGCAAGTTGGTTCAGGCGCTCCAGCAACTCGGCCTCCACCTTTAACTCTACCCGCTTCAGCCCATTTTCCCGATCGCGCTTAAGCTGGTTACGCTTGTTGATCTTGAGCTGGGTCTCGCGGGGGAGTGGATTGGTCTTTGGCCTGCCGGGGCGCTTCTCATTTGCGAACAGATCCAGTGTTGTTCGATCAGTTTGCTGTTTGGCCATACATCACAGATGAAAATAAGTTAGCCGAGTCCTGAGCCTTCCCAGCCCAGTTCGATCAGCCCCTTGGCGACAAAACCCGCACAACCCAGAAACAGTACCAACCAGACGATAAAACGACCGAAACGGGGCACGTTGCCGCGCTTGAGCACGTCCTGAATGGCCAGGCCAATCAATATGAAAATGGCCACAAAGAATAACTTGAGGCCCAAACTTTCGATCAGGTCGATATGTTCACTTAGCATGGATTGCGCACACTCCTTATGACCGGCGCACTATATCACAAAGGATTTGAAACTGTTAACCGCCTGTCGACAGGAAATCCACAACCAATTTGTTGAACAGAGCCGGTTTTTCCGCATGCAGCCAGTGGCCGGTACCCGCGATGACACGCACCTTTGCCGCCGGGAATTGGGCCAGTGCCGTCTCGCTGTATTGGGGCTGCATATAGTCAGAATCCCCCCCCTTGATAAAGAGCACCGGCCCCTCGAAGCGGTGCTCATCCTCTGGCCAGCCCATGATGTTGGCGTAGTTTTGCTCAAGGGCGGGCACATTGAAGCGCCAACCCCAGCCATGCTCGCCTCTGGCGAAGGATTTGAGCAGGAACTGGCGTACCCCGGCGATCTCGATGTGCTGTGCCAGCATGGCTTCCGCTTCACTGCGGCTTTGCGGCGGCATGCGCAGTGTGGCGTTGAGTCCGGCGAACACATTCTGGTGGCGGGAGTGGGGATAGGCGACCGGCGCCATGTCGGCCACCACCAGCTTGGTCACCCGCTCTGGCGCCAGCTTGGCGACCTGCATCGCCACCTTGCCACCCATCGAGTGGCCAATCAGGGTCGCTTCGGCAATCTCCAGCCGATCCATCAGGGTGAGGATATCGGCCGCTTGCGCCGGATAGCTCATTTCGCTGCTATGAAAGGAGGCGCCGTGGTTGCGCAGATCGACGCTGATGACCCGATAGTGTTCGCCGAGGGCGCGGGCCAGCAGGCCGAGGTTGTCGAGGCTGCCAAACAGGCCGTGGATCAGAATGACCGCTGGGCCCTGACCCTGCTCCTTGAAGTTCAATATGCTGTTTTGTTGCAAAATGACACCTTGTTCGGTCATGAGTGCGTTGCCGATATGATTTAACGCACTGGAAAGAAAAGGATTTCGTCCAATGGATTGGGATTTTATGTGGTTTTTTTTCTAAAAAATCCCGTTCAGATCGGCTATCAGTGCGGCCGATCACACACTTGGGCCGCTATTATGCCGTATTCTCGATGAGATTCATGTACATCTGCCAGCCCCTTGCTTGGGCTGTCGGGTTTGCCTATGTATAATCGCCGCATCCGAATTTCGACGAGTCCAGCGCATCCCTATGAAAACCATCGAGCTTGATGACGATCTCTACTTCTATATCGCCAGCCAGACCCGGCACATCGGTGAGAGTGCCTCCGATATCCTGCGCCGTCTGTTGGAACAGCCTGCTCACCAAGGTGTGCCGGTTGCCGAGCCCGTTGCCGTCGGGCAGCCCAGTGCGGTAGCCACCCGGCAAGGGCTGCAAGCCCTGCTCGATTCCGGTGAGCTGCAAAAGGAAGAGAAGTCCATCAACCGCTTTATGCTGGTGCTGAGTACCCTCTACCGGGATAACCCGGAAGGCTTTACCCAGGCCACCGAAATCAAGGGGCGCAAGCGCGTCTATTTCTCGCAGGATCCCGAGGCTCTGCGTGCCAGCGGTAGCACCACCAAGCCCAAGCCGGTACCGGAGACCCCGTTCTGGGTGATCACCAACACCAACACCAGCCGCAAGCAGAATATGGTGGCCCAGCTGATGGCCAGCATGGGCTATGGCGAAGAGGTGATCGCGCAGGTGTGTGGCGCCATTTAACGATTCTTCAAGACTCAGGCCTTGCCCGCCAAGGCCGCCATTACGCAAGGAAAACGCCATGGCTCAGCATTCCCACGCCGGTCAGCCGGCCCGTTTAAGCGATCTGACCAACATCCCCCGTCTGGTCAGTGCCTACTACCTCAACAAGCCGGACATGAGCCGCCCCGAGCAGCGGGTTGCCTTCGGTACCTCCGGCCACCGTGGCAGCGCCCTGCACAACGCCTTTACCGAATCCCACATCCTGGCGGTGACCCAGGCGCTGGTGGAGTATCGCCAGCAGGCCGGCATCACTGGCCCGTTGTTTGTCGGTATGGATACCCACGCCCTGTCTGAATCCGCTTTTGCCAGCGCCGTCGAAGTGCTGGCGGCCAACGGCGTTGAAACTCGCATTCAAGCCGGTATGGGCTTTACCCCGACCCCGGTCATCTCCCACGCCATCCTGCGCTACAACTCTGGCAAAGAAGGGGCCAGCAAGCCTGCAGCGCGCGCCGACGGCGTGGTGATCACTCCGTCCCACAACCCGCCGGAAGATGGTGGCTTCAAGTACAACCCGCCTCACGGTGGCCCCGCCGAAGGGGAGATCACCAAGTGGGTCGAGGACCGTGCCAACGCCATTCTGGAAGCGGGTTTGGCTGGCGTGAAACGGATGCCGTTCGCCGAGGCGCTCAAGAGCCCGTTCGTGGTCGAGCACGACTATGTCACCCCCTATGTGGATGATCTGAAGAACGTGCTGGACATGGATGCCATCAAGAACGCGGGAATCAAGATCGGTGTCGATCCGCTGGGCGGCTCCGGCGTCGCCTACTGGGACGTCATCGCCAAGACCTATGGCCTGAACATCGAGGTGGTGAACTACAAGGTCGACCCGACTTTCTCCTTCATGACCCTGGATAAAGACGGCAAGATCCGGATGGACTGCTCCAGCCCGTTCGCCATGGCCAGCCTGATCGCGCTCAAGGACAAGTTCGACATCGCCCTTGGCAACGACCCTGACTACGACCGTCACGGCATCGTCACCAAGTCCGGCCTGATGAACCCGAACCACTATCTGGCGGTAGCGATCCAGTATCTGTTTACCCACCGCACCGGCTGGTCTGCGGATGCGGCCGTCGGCAAGACGCTGGTCTCTTCCTCCATGATCGACCGGGTGGCCGGCGAGATTGGCCGCACCCTGAAAGAGGTGCCGGTCGGCTTCAAGTGGTTCGTGGATGGCCTCTACAGCGGCGAGTTCGGCTTTGGTGGCGAGGAGAGCGCAGGCGCCTCCTTCCTGCGCAAAGATGGCACCGTCTGGACCACCGACAAGGATGGCTTCATTCTGGCGCTGCTGGCGGCAGAAATTCTGGCGGTCACCGGCAAGGATCCGCAGGCTCATTACGACGCACTGGAAGCCAAATTTGGCCGCTCCAGCTACCGCCGCATCGACGCCCCGGCCAACAGCGCCCAGAAAGCCGTGCTCTCCAAGCTGGATCCGGCACTGGTGGAAGCCTCCACTCTGGCGGGTGAGCCCATCATCGCCAAGCTGACCAAGGCGCCGGGCAACGATGCCGCCATCGGCGGCCTCAAGGTGGTGACCGAGAACGGCTGGTTCGCGGCGCGCCCCTCTGGCACTGAGTCCATCTACAAGATCTACATGGAGAGCTTCAAGGGCGACACGCACCTCGACCTCATCCAGCAAGAGGCCCAGCAGATCGTCTCCGCTGCGCTGGCCAAGGCAGGCGTCTAAATCAGGTAGTCATCCTTGAGCCCCTGATGGGGTTGAACGTTGGATATAAAAAAGGAGCCATGATGGCTCCTTTTTCATTGTCTGTTTTATGCCAGCGAGTTGTCAGCGCGCCGCCTTCACTGCCAGCCCCAACTGCCATACCGCCATGGCGTAGTGGGTGCTGTGGTTGTAGCGGGTGATGGTGTAGAAGTTGGGCAGGCCGTACCAGTATTGGTAGCCGGTGCCGACATCGAGACGCAGCAGGCTCGACTCGCTGTGGTTGCCGAGGGGGCTGGTGGGCGTCAGCCCTGCGCGGCGCAGGGTGGCGACCGGGTAGCGGGTCTGGAAGCCGTGCTCGTAGCCGGGCAGTTGGCCCTGACCGCGCACCGCCACCGGTTGGCCTTTCTCCCAGCCGTGGGCCTTGAAGTAGTTGGCGACGCTGCCGATGGCATCCACCGGATCCCACAGGTTGGTGTGGCCGTTGCCGTCAAAGTCCACCGCATAGCGCTGGAAGCTGGAGGGCATAAACTGGCCGTAGCCCATGGCGCCCGCATAGGAGCCCTTCGGTTCGGTGGGGTCCATCCCCTCATCGCGGGTCATCACCAGGAAGGCTTCCAGCTCGCTCGTGAAGAACTCGGCGCGACGCGGATAATCAAACGCCAGGGTGGCCAGCGCATCCAGAATGCGGGTCTTGCCCATCACCCGGCCCCAGCGGGTCTCGACCCCGATAATGCCGACGATGATCTCAGGCGGCACCCCGTAGATCTGCTCCGCCCGGTTCAGCTCGCTTGCGTATTCACGCCAGAAGTTGACGCCGTTCTGTACGTTGTCGGGGGTGATGAACTTGGCGCGATAACGGTTCCAGGCACCGGTCGGGCCAGTGGGCTTGGCGGTGGTCGGCGCCTGGGCATCCATCAGGCGGATGATCCAGTCGTAACGCTCTGCCTGTGCCAGCACCTGATGCAGCTGGGCGTTGTCAAAACCGTGCTTCTCGACCATCTTCTGGACGAACCTGTCCACGTTGGGGCGATTGGCGAAGTCCCCCTTGCTAACCCCTTGTGTATAAACGGGTTTGCTCGATGGCGCCTGATTGATAAAGGCGCTCTTGGGTTGGGGGACGACCACGGGCTTTGGCGCGGGGGCGCTGCTGCAGCCACCGAGCAGGGGGAATAATGACAGAGTGAGAAGAGAGGCAAGGCGACGCATAGGGTTCTCAAAGAGACTGATAAAGTGTCGCAATGGTAAAACATTGTCATCCCCGTGCAAGTGTTCCGTGCGCCTTGTTTGCCGCCAATTCATCGTGCGATGGATTAGCCCTCCGGTGAGGGCTGTGCTGTTTATGGCTGGGGGGGACGTAGAGTGTGGTAGCCGCTCCAGAGTCGGGTCAGGGTGGTGATGGCGCAGAGCAGGGCAAAGCCGTAGGCGAGCGGGGCGAAGGCGGCGGGCCACAGGCACATCAGCACGAACAGGGCGATGGTCTCGCTCCCCTCGGTGAGACCGCCCAGATAGTAGAGAGACTTGTGGTGGTAGACCGGATTGTCGATGCCCCGCTTGCCCGCCATGATGGCAAACGCCAGAAAGCTCGAGCCGGTGCCCATAAAGGCAAACAGCAGGGTGGCAGCGGGCAACGCATTGGCGGGGGCGGCGAGGGCAAAGCCCAGCACCACGGCGGCGTAGAAAATAAAGTCGAGGGTGATGTCGAGAAAGCCACCGCAATCGGTGATGCCGGTTTCCCGCGCCACGGCGCCATCGAGCCCGTCCAGCAGCCGGTTGAGCAGGATGGCCGCCAGTGCCCACTGATAGCAACCAAAGGACAGCAGCGGCAGCGCCAGCATGCCGATGGCAAAGCCGGTGAGGCTCACCTGATTGGCACTGACCCCGGCGCGGCAGAGCGGTTTGGCAAGCTGGGTGAGAGGGCTGCGGATCACGGGGATCAGGTGGCGGTCAAACAAGGTGAACTCCTCGGTTAAAAACAGGATTCGGTGAGATTGAGTATGGTGCCCGGCGCGTCTTCCGCATCGTGGGTCACCAGGATGGCGGGGATGGCCAGCGCCTTGATCTGCGCGAACACCAGTTCGCGAAAGGCCGCCCGCAGCGGCTTGTCGAGGCGGGAGAAGGGCTCGTCCAGCAGCAGGGCGTCGGGTTCCGCCAACAGTGCCCGCAGCAGACTGACCCGAGCCCGCTGCCCCCCTGACAGCAGCTGCGGCAGCTTGTCAGCCTGATCTGCCAGTGCGACCTGTGCCAATGCGGCCAACGCCTTTTCCCGCCGCGCACGTTTTCCCTTGATGGTCGCCGGCATGCCGAACATCAGGTTCTCCGCCACCGTCAGATGGTCGAACAGCAGGTCATCCTGAAACAGCATGCCGATGCGCCGCGCTTGCGCGGGCAAGGTGTTGAGTGGCCGCTCGCCGAGCCTTATCTCCCCCTCCAGCCGGATCGGACCATTTTCTGTCAGTGCGCCGGGCAGTACCCCGGCCAGCCCCGCCAGCAGGGAGCTTTTACCACAGCCGCTCGGCCCCATCAGGGTCAATACCTCGCCGGGGGCCACCTGCAGGGGGGGCAGCGAAAGCAGCAGATTTTCATCAAGATAAAGTCGAAGAGGCGTGGTGCTCAGCATATGGCTGTTTCCATCATCAGAGTTCATCGTGAGCCGCCCCCTTGAGCGCCGGATTGATCCGCGCCGGCAGCCAGAGCGCCAGCAGATAGATAACGAGCGGCAGCAGCAGTTGCAGCAGACCGTAGAGCCCCGCCAGTCGCCGGTTGAGGCCGCTGCCGATGGCCACCGCTTCCGTGGTGATGGTGACCACTCTGCCAGCACCAAACAGCAGGGTCGGCAGGTATTGGGCCAAACTCACCGCCGCCCCGACGCCGAAGGCAAACAGCAGCGGGCGCGCCAGCAGCGGCGCTTTGACCTGCCACCAAGCTCGCCATGGCGTAGCCCCCAGCAGCAGGGCGCTCTGGGTGATCCGCGGATCGAACTGGCGATAGGGGCCATGCAGACACAAATAGACATAGGGAAAGACAAACAGCAGCTGGCTCCAGAGCACCCAGCCCCAGCCAATGCCGCTGCTTATCGAGTCATGTGCAAGCCAGTCCAGCCCGAGCCGGATGCCAAACAGCAGGCTCGCCTGCGGCAGCAACAGCGGCAGGCAGATAAGCCAGAGCGGCCAGGGGCGGCGGCCGGCTTGTGCCTCCAGACTACACACCGTCATCACCAGTGCCAGCAAGCCGCTCGCCAGTGCCAGCAGTGTGCTGGTTGTCAGCAGTGGCAGCAGGGTTGGCAGCAGATCCAGCCAGTAGTGACTGCTCCACTGGCTGGGCCAGAGTGCGGGAAAGGGCCAGCGGCGCGCCAGTGACCAGAGCAGCAGCGCCGCCAGCACCGCCAGATTGAGGGTGATCAGGGTGAAGGCAAAGCCCGCTGCGAGCTGGTTGGCAAAGAAGTGGGGCGCCGCCCGCTTGCCATCGAGCCAGCAGCCTTTGCCCACCTCTTGATGAAGCCACTCCAGTAATCTGAGCATGGCGATCAGCAGCGCCGTGATAGCGAGCAGCAGCAGGGCGCCGCTGGCGGTGGCGCCGCGCCAGAGCAGATCCGGATCCTGATACCAGAGCCACAACCGCACCGCCAGCGGGGCGGGGACATCGGGCCCGAGCAACTGGGCGAGATCCACCACCGCCACTCCATAGGCTGCCACCGCATAGATGGGCAGGCGCAGGGCGGGCCAGAGCGCCGGCAGCAGCAGGCGCCACCAGACCTGGGGGGCGCTGAAACCGAGGCTCGCCCCCAGCCACTGCTGGCGTGCCAGCAGGATGGGTTGCTGCGCGGCCATCGCCATCAGCAGCAAAAAGGGGGTCTCCTTGAAAACGAGCAGTGCAATCAGCCCGAGCCCCCAAGGGTCACGAATGGTCTGCCAGTCGGGGGGGAGATCAAACCCCGTCAGAGCTGGCGAGACGAGCCGCAGCAGCCAGCCGGAGGGGGCGAGCAGAAAGGCAAAACCGATGGCAAAGGCGACGTGGGGCATGGCCAGCATGGGCGAGAGCAGGCGATGGAGCAGCCCGAAAGCCCGGCTGTTGCTGTGGGCCAGCAGCAGGGCGGTCAACAGCAGACTACCAAGGGTCGAGGCGGCGCCAATCCACAGGCTCAGTGCTGCTGAGTGCCAAAGAGCGGGTTGGGCGAGCAGCAAGGCGAGATGAGAGGCGGCCATCCCCTCCGCCAGCAGTTGCCACAGCCCCGCCAGCAATGGGATGACGAAGATCGCCAGATAAATGATCTCCATCCCTGTACTCATACTGGGGTGGCGTGTCAACTGGCGCCACGGTCGGGAGCGGGAAAGCGGGTGACCAGCGGCACTCATCAGTGACCGTAACGCTCGGCCCAGGCCGCTTCCAGCTTGAGCTGCCAGCTGGGGTGAGGCTCGGCCACTGCTTTGAAGCGCAGTGCCGGTTGCCCCTTGGCTGAATCAGGCAGCGCATCGGCCCGCAGCACGCTGGGATCACCCCAGAAGGCCGGATTGGCCTTGCGCGCCTGCGCCGCCGGGCTCAGCAGGAAGTTGGCCACCACCTTGGCACCCGCACGGGCACTGGCGTTGAAGGGGATGGCGAGAAAATGGCTGTTGGTGAGCGCCCCTTTCTCCATGGCGACTGCCTCCACGCTGGGGGGCAGGGCGCCAATCTGGGCGGCGCTTTGCGCCTCCTGCGGGTTGAAGCTGATGGCCATGGCTAGTTCGCCATCATCGAGCAGTTGGCGGGTCTCGGCGGCGCTGCTGGGGAACAGTTTTCCCTTGCGCCAGAGTGCCGGATGCAGCTCATCGAGCCAGGCCCAGAGCGGGGCGGTGAGTTGGGTAAACTCGCTCTCGGTCGCTTCCCGATAGAGGGGGGCCGGGTCTGGCGTCAATTCCAGCAGGATCTGCTTGAGAAAGCTGGAGCCATGGAACTGGGGCGGCTTGGGGTAGGTGAAGCGACCTGGATGGGCCTTGGCCCACGCCAGCAGTGCTGCAGCCGAGGTGGGCGGGCTGGTGACCTCTTCGGTGTCGACCATCAGATTGAGCTGGCCGATACCCCAGGGTGCTTCCAGCCCTTCCACCGGTAGGGTGAAGTCTTCACTCACCGGCAGGCTGCTGTCTACCAGCGCCATGTTGGGCAGCTCGGCGGTAAAGGGCGCGCCGAGCAGTCCCTGCTCCTTGAGCGCCTTGAAGTTCTCGCCGTTGACCCAGAGCAGATCGATGGGGCCGCCAGCTTGCTTGCCCGCCTGCTTGTTGGCCAGCAACTGGCTGACGCTCTGGGCAATGTCATCCACCTTCACCTGCACCAGTTTGACCTGATAGTCGCGCGCCAGCTCCTGCCCGGCCCACACCAGATAGGCGTTGATCTCCGGGCTGCCGCCCCAGGCGTTGAAGTAGACGGTCTGCCCCTTCGCCTCCTCAAGGGTCCGTTGCCAGTTATCGTCTGGGTTGGCCGCCAACAGCGGGCCGCTGGCCAGCAGGGGCAGGGCGCACAGCAGCGCATTTAGCCGCTGTTTGAGCCGAGATCTGCAGTGTGAGTTGAGGTGTGAGCAGAGCTGTGAGAATGGCTTGAGCATAAATGTTTCCCTGATTGTCAGGCGCCACGGCGCCAGCGGTGATAACGGGCCAGCAACGCCAGCACCCGGGTGGGCTGGTGGGCCCGTTTCCATTCACCTGCCACGTATTTGTTCCCCTCCATCAGGGTGGGATAGGCGTGAATGGTGCCGAGGATCTTGCCAAGGCCGAGGCGGTGATGCATGGCGAGCACGAACTCGGCGATCCGCTCACCGGCGTGAGTGCCCACTATGGTGGCGCCAAGGATAGTATCCTTGCCCGGCACGGTCAGCACCTCGACAAAACCGCGGCGCTCCCCATCGGCGATGGCGCGATCCAGCTCGGCCAGCTCGAAGCGGGTCGCCTCGAAGGGAATCCCCTGCGCTTCGGCTTCCTTGCGATTGAGGCCGACCCGGGCAATCTCCGGCGTGGTGTAGGTGGCCGCCGGAATAACCCGATAGTCGGCCCGAAAGCGCTTGAACTGGCCAAACAGGGCATTGACTGCCGCATACCAGGCCTGATGGGCGGCAAAGTGGGTGAACTGGTAAGGGCCCGCTACGTCTCCCACTGCCAGTATGCTGGGGAAGTTGGTGGCAAGAAAACCATCGACCGCAATGTTGCCACGGGGGGCAAGCTCGACTCCCAACTCTTCGAGCCCGAAGCCGCTCACATTGGCGACCCGACCCAGTGCCAGCAGCAGTTGATCCCCTTCCACCACCTGTATTTCTTCGCCCCGGCGCAGTTGCAGCCGGATGGGGAGATCCCCCTCGGCTGCGGGCAGATAGTCTGCTCGTTCGGCGCACCAGCCGGTGAGTAGCTGCACGCCATCGCGGCTCATCTGCCCGGCCAGCGCATCGGCGACCTCTCTCTCTTCGCGGGGCAGCAGTTGCTCCGAGAGTTCCACCAAGGTCACGGGAATGCCGAGCAGGGCGAAGCTCTGGGCCAGCTCGCAGCCGATGGGGCCACCGCCCAGCACCAGCAGGCGGAGCGGCGGGGTGCGCAGCTGCCAGAGGCTATCCGAGGTGAGGTAAGGCACCTGATCCAGCCCCGGCAGCTTGGGCACCAACGGTCGGGCGCCGGTGGCGATAACGATATGGCGGCTGGCGAGGCGCTGGCCGTTCACTTCTACCTCCCAGGGGGAGACCAGCCGCGCCTCTCCTTCGATGCACTCCACTCCAAGCCCCTGATAGCGTTCGATGGAGTCGTGGGGCTCGACCTCCTTGATAACTTCAGCCACCCGCTCCATCACGGCGGCAAAATCGGCGCGGGAGTGGCTTGGGCTAAAGCCCAGCTCGTCGGCTTTACGCTGCTCTGCGGCAAAGCGGGCGCTTCGGATCAATGCCTTGGAGGGGACGCAACCGCTGTTGAGGCAATCGCCCCCCATCTTGTGTTTCTCGATGAGCGCCACCTTGGCCTTCACCGCTGCCGCGATATAGCTGGTAACCAGCCCACCTGCACCGGCACCGATCACCAGCAGGTTGTAGTCGTAGCGAGCGGGCTTGCGGTAGGGGGAGAGCAAGCGGCGCAGCGCGAGCTTGGCGGTCAATTTCTTGACCAGCCAGGGCATCAGCCCCAGCAGGGTCAACGCGACCATCAGGCCGGGGGAGAGGATATTTCCGGTGCTGGTTAACTGGCCAAGCTCGCTGCCCGCCAGCACATAGACGAAGGTGCCAGGCAGCATGCCAAGCTGGCTGACCCAGTAGTAGGTGCTGACTCTGATGGGGGTGAGCCCCATCAGCAGATTGACCAAAAAGAAGGGGAAGATGGGGATGAGGCGCAGGCTGAGTAGATAGAAGGCCCCCTCCTTCGCCATGCCGGACTGAAAGGTGGCCAGCTTGTCGCCAAAGCGCCGCTCGACCCAGTCGCGCAGCAGAAAGCGGGCGCTGAGAAAAGCCAGGGTTGCGCCTAGGGTGCTGGCGAAAGAGACCAGCAGTAGCCCCCAGCCGACGCCGAACACAGCGCTGCCACCCAGGGTGAGCAAGCTGGCACCGGGTAGGGAGAGGGCGGTGCTCAGCACATAGATAAGCACGAACAGCAGGCTGGCCGAGACAAAGTGGCCGTCGACCCATTGCGCCACTGCCGCCTGCTGGGCCTGCAAGGCGTCCAGAGTGAGGTAACGGCCAAGATCGAGGGCAAAAAAGGTGCCGATAAGGCTCCCCATCACCAGTGCAAGCAGCAGGCGGGTCCGGTTCATCAGGCGTCCTTGCTGTCTGGCTGGGCAGGGCGTTCCGGTTGCACCGGCAGCTGGCAGAAGCCCTGCGGCGCGATATCGAGGGCGGCGTTGAACTTGGCCGACATGTTCTGAAAGGCGATAAGACCGGTCAGCTCCACCATGGCATCGTCGTCGAACCAGGGCTTGAGGCGGGCAGCCTGTTCATCGCTCACCCCATCGAGGCCAGTCATCGCTTCGGTATAGTCGAGCACCGCTTTTTCCCGCTCGTCAAACAAGGGGCTTTCGCGCCAGTTGGCCAGCGCCTCCACCTTCTCGCTGGAGCCGGCTCTCTTTACCAAGGTCATGGCGTTGATGTCGACGCAAAAACGGCACCAGTTGAGCTGGGAGACCCGCACAGTCACCAACGAGCGCAGCACGGGATCGATGGGGGAGCGCTTGCGGTTGATGACGCCATAGAGGGTGGCGACGGCGGCAAAGAGGCGCGGCGAGCGGCCCCAGCACTTGCCCGGAATAAGCACCTGACCATAGTTGCGCTTTTGCAGCCAGAAAAAGGGGCGGATAAACCAGGCATATTCCCGGTCGGGTTTGACCTCAACGCGCATCAGTTACCTTCTTGTTGTTTCACTCTTACGGTTTCAAATTGGGTTTGTAGGCCTGGCCGAGGCGCTCGTTCAGGCGGGTCAGGAAATCCTCGATCCGCGCCCGGTTGGTGCCCAGATCGCTTTGCCCCTGACGGGAGGCTGATCGCATATCGATGCGGGTCTCTTTGGGGCCGGCAAAGACCCGCAGCGCCACATCATCCTGAAAGCCGAACCAGCCGGTGGTAACCACTGCATCCAGACCGTCGGGGCTGGGTCGTACCTGCCAGCCCAGCTCCTGCATCAGCTCCTCAGCCTCAATAACCACCTCTTCGGGGGCAGTATGGGTAAAGAGAGGACCGGGATTTCTTTCAAATGCTTTCAGCGGGGCGTTATTAATTGGCAGCTCCTGCGCTGTTCTGAGCTCTGCCGCCCAGCGTAGCTGGGGGGGATTGTAGGGATCTGTGCTCACATCGTTGATCAGCGGCATGCGCAGCGCCTGTGCCACAAATGTCAGCGGCAGCAGCAGTGGCAAGACGCCAAGGCCGCTGGCGAAGCGGTTGCGGCTCCAGGGCAGGCGCACCAGCAAGATCAGGGAGACAAGGGCTCCGACGAGACAGATCGCAAAACCGATCCACCAGGGCCAGAGATGAAAGCGGCTGCCGAGGGCGCCAGCGAGCGGGAGTAACCAGGCCAGCAGGGGCCACAAGCAAGAGCGGGGCATAGCACGGGATCCATCGTCGAATGTGGACAATGCCGAGAAGGATAAACTTAATTACCTGATAACGTTAGTAAATTGATGAGAGTTTGGCGTGGTTTTGGTCAGTTTTGCGAGGGAGATGCAGAGGTCGGTGAAGCCCGCCTGAGGTGAGCTTCACCGAGAAGATGGTCAGTTGCGATGACTTAGTTGCGATAGAGCACTTTGATCAGATGAAAGCCGAACTTGGTGCGCACCGGCCCCAGCACCTTGAGCAGTTCACCCTTGAAGACGGCATCGTCAAATGCTTTCACCATATCTCCCTTGGAAAATTCTCCCAAATCGCCAAAACGCTTGCCTGAGGGACAGGTAGAGAAGCGCTTGGCCATCTGGCCGAAGTCGGCTCCCTTCTCGATCTTCTCCTTGATCTCCAGACACTGTTTTTCGGTCTTGACCAGAATGTGCTGGGCACAGGCTTTTTTCATCGGGGCGCTCCTGGGAGTGATGGCGAAGGTTGTTAACGCCAAGGGTGGTAGCAAATCGGGGCGCAAGAGTACCCCAATTTGCCACCGGCGTCAGCCATCACAGCCCGCCATTTACCGGCGCTCGTCAGCCCTGTTATTGGCGAGCGCGGGTGGCCAGCATGGCGCGGGGGTGCGCTTGCCAGATGATCTCCAGCCCGAGCAGGGCGTAGAGGCTCCAGATGGCCAGCGGATTGAGCCATTCACCCCCCAGTTGCAGGGTCATCAGGGCGCAACCTGCCAGCAGCAAGGTGATGCCCGGCAGCCGCAAGTGGACGGGCAGGGGGGCCAGCAGCGCCATCGCCAGCAAAATGCCGAGGCCAAACGGCAGGTTCAGGGCGGTAAAGGCCAGCGCCTGCTGGCCACTCATGCCGGTCAGCAGGGCCAGCAGGGCGCTGCAACAGGCGAGGAAGGTGATGAACTCGAGACGATCGGCAATATAGTCAGCCATCTGTTCGCTACGTGCATGCATGATGTGTCTCCTTCAGTTGATGGTTCAAGTGTGAGGGAGGGACGTTCGCAAAGGCAGCGGGATAATTCGATTGTGCTGAACGAGCAATTCTTAATCATCCGCTACGGCGGGCTTTGGCGTGTGCCGGGCCTGTTAAACGGTGAGGGTGGGGCTATGCCGACAAACTCTGTCGTGGTGGGTTTCTGGTTGCAAAGAGAGGAGGAGAGGTGACAAATGGTGCCTGATGGTGGGGTGAGCCTTGTTCAGGGCAGATCAATTCGCTTCCATCGGGAAAGCGGGCGGCGTCATTGCCAGCAAAATGTGTGATTTGTGGTCAACCTCTTAAAAGATATGGTGAATTTGCCAATGGCGCCGCGCTGTCGCTGGCCGATGCCTATGTTAGGATAAGGTTCGCCATTTTTCTGGCGCGCATTTTTGTGTCACGGCCATGCACGGCATGGCGTGCTGCGCCGCATTCGGGGTTGGCCCGAAAGGGCGCTGGTTTCCTTCACCACAGATTCAGGAATATTGACCTTTGACAGGATGCATTTCATCCCTGCTGGCAGGGCGTTCACTGTCCGGCCCTGCGTTTCGCCGCGGCCTGCGGGTACTGGGTGTGGGCCTGTTGCTGTCGCTGCTGGCTTCGCCCGCGTTTGCCGCCAAGCTCACCTATCAGGTCAAGGGGTTGAAAGGGGAGAACAAGGATAACGTTGAAGCCTACCTCAATGCCCTGCCGGTCTATCAGGAGCGGCAATACCGCCCGGCCCGTGCAAAAATTACCGAGAGCGTGCAAAAGGCGCTGCAGGTTTATGGCTACTACCAGCCGAAAATCACCCTGAGTCGCGACAAGAAAACCCCGTCCAAAGTGGTGATTGAGGTGGACAAGGGGGAGCCGGTCATCGTCTCCCGCCTCGATATTCTGCTGGAGGGGGATGCGGGCAGCGACGAGCTTTACAGCGCCCTGCTGGACAAGTTGCCCCTCAAAGAGGGGGAGCCCCTCAATCACGCCAAATATGAATCCATCAAGGCGGATCTGGGCAGCCTCGGGCTGGCCCGTGGTTACTTTGATGCCAAGCTGAGCAAGAGTCAGGTCAAGGTGTTCCCGGACAAGGGGACGGCGGAGATCTTTATTCTGTTCGAATCGGGCCATCGCTACCGTTTTGGCGAGATCCGCTACGATGCCACTCCCGAAGCGCTTCACCTTATTCGCCCGCTTATCAACATCAAGAGCGGCGATCCCTATCTCGCCATCCGTCTGGCCGAGATGTCGCAGGATGTCTCCTCCACCAAGCTGTTCCGTCAGGTCGATATCAAGCCGGTATTGAGCGAGGCGAGCAACTATCGGGTACCCATCGCGGTGACGCTGGATAACCGGGTCGATCACGAAATCGAGACAGGTATCGGTTACGCCACCGACGTAGGGCCGCGGATGAGTGCCACCTGGGAGAAGCCCTGGGTCAACCGCTATGGCCACCGTCTGTTTGCCACCGCCAAGGTGTCGGCGCCGGAGGCGGAGCTCAGCTTCGACTACCAGATCCCGGTGGGTAACCCGCTGCGGGACTACTACTCCATCCAGACCGGCTACCAGTACAAGGACAACAACGATACCCGCTCCGATCTCACTACCATCGGTGTGCACCGCTGGACGCGACGGCCGGAGAGCTGGGATCGGGACGTCTTTATCCGGCTGGAGAACGAGATCTATACCCAGGGCGCCGACGAGGGGAACAGCTTGCTGCTGATCCCCGGGGTCTCCTGGTCCCGACTGCGGGTGCGCGGCACTCTGGTGCCCGATTGGGGGGATCGCCAGCAGCTGACGCTGGAGTTCTCCGATCCCAGATGGGGCTCCGACATCAGCTTTATGCGGGTGTGGGGACGCAGCAAGTGGCTGCGAACTCTTGGCGATAACCACAGATTCCTGATGCGGGCCGAGCAGGGGGCCATTATAGGTGACAGCTTCTCGCTGGTGCCGCCGTCCTTGCGTTTCTTTACCGGTGGCGATCAGACGGTGCGCGGTTTTGGTTACGAGAGCATCTCCCCCACCGGGCCGGATGGCAAGCTGACCGGTGGCCGCTACACCAGCGTGGCCAGTCTGGAATACAACTACCGCTTCAGCGAGAAGTGGCTGGGGGCCATGTTTGTGGATGGCGGCACCTCCACCACCGATTATAGCGAGCCCTGGAAAATAGGTACCGGCGTCGGTGTGCGCTGGGTCACCCCCATCGGTCAGGTCAGGCTGGATCTGGCGGTCGGGGTATCAGAGGAGGACAAGCCCTTGCGGCTGCATTTCGCATTGGGGCCTGAATTATGATGTTGTCTAAACGCTTTTTTCTTTGGCCGCTGCGGCTGTATCTTGCGCGGGGGTCTGCATTGTGATCTGGCTAAAACGCATTTTTCTCTGGCTGATGGGGCTGGTGTTCCTGCTGCTCATCGGCGTCAGCCTGCTGGGCTTTACCCATCAGGGCAACAAGTGGTTGTGGCAACAGGCCAGGGCGGCGCTGCCCTCTCTCAAGGGGGAGCTGGTGGCCGGTCAGCTTGGCTATGGCTGGACCCTGGAAGGGGTGGGCTGGCAGGATGAGTTGGTGGATGTCACAGTGGATCGTGCCGTGCTCGACTGGGATCTCGGCAAGTTGCTGCAGGGCAAGCTCTGGATAAAATCCCTGGCGGTGACCCATCCGGTGGTCAAGGTAGCCGATTCCGAGCCTGCTCCGGAAGAGCCTTCCGAACCCTTTGTCTGGCGCCCGCTGCCACTCAAGATCCAGGTCGATAGCCTCAAGGTGGCCGATCTCGATCTGGCGGTGCCCGGCGTGGCCGTGACCCTGGGGTCCCTCGATATCGGCGCCACCCTCAATCGCAAGGGGCTGATTGTACGCGGCCCGGTGCTCGATAACTTGAAGGTGACGCTGGATGACGCGGCGCCCGCCAGCGTAGCCAAATCTGCCAAGCAGCCGGCCGCTAGCGAGAAGCAAGCCGGAGCTGCGGTGGCGCGCAACGACAAGGCCAGCGCCGAGACAGCCAAACAGGGCAAAGGGGCGCCAGTTGCAAAAACTGCAAAGGCTGCCCCCATTCTCCTGCCCGCCATTCATCTTCCTTTCCCCATCCAGCTGGAAGGGGTCAGCGCGACCCGGGTGCAATATAAGCAGGGCGAGCTGATTGAAGGGCTCGACAAGCTGTTGCTGTCGGCCACTGCTGCCGACGATCGCATCGAGGTGCGCGAGCTCTCGCTGCGCCACGCCATGGCTGACCTGGTGCTCAAGGGCCATATCCAGCTCAGTGACGACTACCCGCTGGCGGTGACCCTGGATGCCAAGGCCCGCAAGGGGCTGCTGGATGGCGAGCTGCAGGGTGAGCAGGCCACGTTGGCGCTGAGCGGCTCGGTCGGCAAGCTGGGGCTGGCGTTGTCGGCCAAGGGGCCGATCGCCGCCAATCTCAAGGGCTCTCTGGCCTCGCTCGACCCGGATCTCCCTTTTGATTTGGCCCTTGACTGGAAGAGCCTCAGCTGGCCGTTGCACAAGCCTGCCAAAGATGAGCCGAGCTATCGGCTGGACAAAGGGAGCCTGACTGCCAAGGGCAAGCTCTCCGGCTATCAGTTTGCCCTCAATACCTCCGGCAAGGGAACCGATGTCCCCCCCTTCAAGCTCGCGCTGGACGGTAAGGGGGATCTTGAGCGACTCAGCAAGATCGCCTTGCAGCTCAACGCCCTCAAGGGGGAGCTGAAGCTCGATGGCAAGCTCGCCTGGAACAAGGGGATCGAGTGGCAGGGGACCACACTGTTCAAGGGGATCAATCCGGCCGAGCTGCTGCCCGAGCTGAAAGGGACGCTGGCCGGTGAGCTGGAGAGCCGCTTCGTGATGAACGAGGCGGGCCACTGGGAGCTGAAACTGCCCAAGCTCAAGGTGGATGGCAAGCTCAACCAGTACCCGCTGGCCCTCAAGGGGGAGCTTAGCGGCAACGACAAGATGGAGTGGCTGATCCCGGCGCTCTCGCTGCAAAGTGGCCCCAACCAGTTGCAGGCCAAGGGCAGTATCAGCAGCGCCCAGTGGAAGCTCGATGCCAACCTGCAGGCTCCCCAGCTGGGGGGCATCTATCCCGGCCTGAAAGGGGATATCAAGGGGCAGGTGAAGGTCAGTGGCAATCAGCAGACGCCAAAAATCGATGCGGATCTGGCCTCCGACCGGCTCTACTATGCCGGCACCGACCTGAAGGGTATTAGCCTCAAGGGCAATGCGGTGATCGGCGCCAAACCGGCCGGTGAGCTCGCGTTGTTGGTGGCGCAGCTGAAACAGGGTGAGACCAAGCTCAGCCAGCTGGCCCTGAACCTCAGCGGCGATATCAGTCAGCATCTGTTGACCCTGACCATGAAGGGTGACCCTGTTGCGGCCAACCTCAAACTGGGTGGCGGCGTGCGCGGGGATCACTGGCGCGGGGCGCTCTCCGAGTTGCGGCTGAAAACTCCGCTGCGCCGTTGGGACTTGAGCTCCCCCTGGGCACTGGATCTCGATCTGCCGCGTCAGCGGCTGGCGATGGGGGATCTTTGCCTCGGCTCCCAGGGGGCCAGCCTCTGCGTCAAGGGGAGTCAGGTCTCCGCTGCACAGGGCACTCTGGAGTTTGCCCTGAGCGAGTTTGATCTCAAGCGGCTGCGCCCCTGGTTGCCGGACAACTTCCGCTGGCAGGCGATGCTCTCGGCCGATGGGCGTGCCAGCTGGCGTGGCAATCAGCCGACCCTGCATGCGGTGGTACGCACCACGCCGGGCACTTTTGTGGCAGATGGCCTCAAGACCGACTATCAGCAGCTGGCTCTGGCCCTGGATTTCGAGCGGCAGCAGGCGGCCATTCGCCTCGATTTTGCCTCCAAGCAGATCGGCAATATCGATACCGACCTGCTGATCAAGGAGCCCGCCGGTCGCGGTCTGCTCGGTGGTCAGCTCAAGTTTGACGATCTCAAGCTCAATACCTTTGCGCCGCTAATCCCTGAGGTGCGCTCCCTGCAAGGGATCATCTCCGCCGATGCCCGTTTCGACGGTACCCTGGCGGCACCCCTGCTGTTTGGCCAGCTCAACCTGCGTGACGGTGAAGTGCAGACCCACTCTGACATGGTGACCCTGACCAAGCTGGTGACCCGCCTCAAGATCGAGGGCAACCGCGCCGAGCTCGATGGCTCCATGCTGGTGGGCAAGGGACCGCTGGCGTTGGGCGGCTGGCTCAGCTGGGCCAAGATGCCGGTCAGCGGCAGCCTCACCATTCAGGGCAAGGATCTGGAGGCGCAATATCCGGGCATGGGCCGGGTCAGAGTCTCGCCCGATATCGCGGTGTCGCTGGGGGAGGAGACCCGCATTACCGGTCAGGTGGATATTCCCTGGGCACGTATTCTGGTCAAGAGCCTGCCGGATTCGGCAGTGGCGGTCTCTGATGATGTGACCGTGGTCTATGACGATCTGCCCCCGGCTCCCAAGCAGGCCAGCCTGCCGCTGGCGATGAAGGTGGCGATCCGCCTTGGCAACGATGTGAAGCTCGATGCCATGGGACTGAAGACCGATGTCTCCGGTGGCCTCAATATCCGTCAGGATCCCGAGAAACCGCTGGCTGGCAATGGCCAGCTGGTGCTGACCAACGGCCGCTTCAAGGCTTACGGTCAGAACCTCATCATCAAGGAGGGGCGTATCCTCTTCTCCGGTCCGCTGGATCGGCCGTTCCTCAACATCGAGGCCAACCGGGATCCCGATACCATCGAGGGTCAGGTGACGGTCGGGGTGCGGGTGACCGGCCCTGCCAGCAAGCCTGAAATCACTGTCTACTCCGAACCGCAGATGGCGCAGTCGGAACAGCTCTCCTATCTGCTGCGTGGCAAAGGGTTGCAGACCGGCGGTGAGGATGGCGGTTTCAACGGTCTGCTGGTGGCCGGTGCGGTGAGTCAGGCGAATGGCGTGGTGTCGAGTATCGGCGAGTCGCTGGGGATGAGCGATGTCTCTCTCGATACCGCGGGCAGTGGCGACAACACCCAGGTGACGCTGTCGGCCTATCTGCTGCCGGGTTTGCAGTTCCAGTACGGGGTCGGGGTTTTCAGCCCCATCGCCGAGTTCAAGCTGCGCTACGAGGTATTGCCAAGGCTCTATCTGCAAGCGATGAGCGGGGTGGCTCAGGCGGTCGATATCTTCTATCGCTTCACCCTGTAACGCTTCATCCCGTAACTGGGCTGATATGAACGTAAACGGGAGGCGCAGGCCTCCCGTTTTTTATTGCGCGATCGGCAGCAGGCAAACGGCGATAAGGCACTGGAGTGCAGAGAAATAACGGATTGGGCAGACCAGAAATGCGAAAACCCGGCACTAGGCCGGGTTTTCTAAATGATGGTGGAGGGAGAAGGATTCGAACCTTCGAAGGCAGAGCCGTCAGATTTACAGTCTGATCCCTTTGGCCGCT